>JAOZOG010000202.1 GCA_029933395.1 Sulfurovaceae bacterium
GGATCTTTCGTCATCCATCTACCGATTTGTGGATCATAATCTCTGGCACCAAAGTGCACAAGCTGTACATCGCGATCGTATAAACCACCGGCATAACCGAAAGGTTGGAATTCCGGATTCGTGTCGGTGAGAACATTGCCCCAGACATCGTAATCTATACGCTGCACCACCGTACCGTCTGTCGCATTGACAACCAATCGGACACTGCCGAGGTGGTCGGAAACGATCTTGTATGTCGTACCGTTTTTGATCATGTAGTCGGGTACGTTTTTTCGTGTTCCATACACAAAAATACTGACGATATCGTTGTTGCCATCCAGTTCCGCGACAGGCCTGAGAGCATCCATATACAAGAAACCCTGAACCAACATACCATTGATTTTTTTGCCGACCCTTCGATTGTCCCCATCAAAAAGATATTCGACCACCGTGTTATCGGGAAGGATTACTTTTTTGAGATTTCCGAATATATCGTAACGATATTGTGTGGAATTTGTGGTATTGGTATCGAACCGGCTGGCTATCTCTCCATTTGTCGTATAGGAATATCTAAACGTTCCATACGTTAACAGGCGATCCTGCTCGTCGTATGTAGCGGCAATACCGTTGGCAGAAATCCTGTTGCCATTGGCATCATAATCATATTGACCTATTGTCGTACCATTTTTTACCACTGTTGCAAGACAACCCGATGCATCGTATTGGAACTCATAGGTATCGGCAGTACCATTTTCTATTTTTTCTTCTATTTCGATGATTCGACCTACTTTGTCTCTACTATACGAAGTTTCAAACAGATTGGGCAATGAATAGCTGGCCAATTCGCCATAGTCATTGTAATCCATACTTTCGGTAAGGCTGTCAAGTTTCAACGATTTGACTTCCCCATTTTCTGCACCACGTATCACATCGAGCACTCCGACGTTGGAAAGAAGTCCGTCGTTGTCATACTGAAATCCTATTGTTTCCGAATCATTAATTACCATCTCTGTCACCCAGAAATTGTTGTCGTAACGATATTTCATATTTCCCCGGACTTCACCGCTCATCGACATTCCCGTCAACAAAGACCCATCGTAGACCAGTGTCAGGTTTATGCCATACCCACTCTCTAAAGAAGCCACATTTCCAGTCGACGGATCGTAGGAGATCGTGATATCCCCCATTTTTTGCAATTTTCCAGCTTTGTCGTATTCATACACTATTTCGCCCATGGGCCTCTCTATACGGGTCAATTGCCTGTCTTTGTTGTAATGGTATTGTGTTACACCACTATTGGATACAGATGGCGGTGTGTACGTTTCAACCTTTTCGACCAATGTATAGATAAAGTCGTGTGATGGCTTTCCGGGAGGTGTCAAGGAGAGAAGATTGCCCATTTCATCATATGTATATATAACCTCATTGCCATCATGCAACTGCTTTTTCACGATTCGGCCCATTTCATCGTACTCGTATGACACCGATCTGTTCAACGCATCGGTGATAGAAGAAATTCGTCCTTTGGCATCGTAAGAGAGAGCGGCTTGACGCTCGCCCTGGGTTATCCGTATGAGACGGCCTTGCGAATCGTACTCGTAATCGACCTCTTTCAAAGTTCCGTGACGTCGGCTCACAATGTTACCTTTGTCGTCGAGTGTCATGATTCTTTTTCGGCCTTCCGGAGAGGTGGTTACCACCTTTCCGTTTTCTACATCCTGTTCAACGATGAACATACGATCGTTGATGCTCTTTTCGACTTTCATCTTTTGCAGGGATAGGAGATCGGATGAATCGGACAACATCACACTTCTTTTGATCTGTATATTTTTAGTAAGCCCACCCGGTGTCATGGTCGTCACATTGCTGACAACGGGCTTACCGTATCCGAATCTGGGGTCTGGCGACGTTTTGACGATGGTTTCCGTACCATTGGGCGAGAGCTTGTACGTTCCATCTGCCTTGATCGTCGTTGTCGCTTTCAGTCCATTCGCATCGATGGCGAATCTTTCACGCTCGTTGCCATTTTTCATTGTGACACCGAATGTGACGGTTCGTCCCATGGCCGTGGTACGCGTGACATTGTATTCGCCTCTCTTTTCGCCTTCATGGAACTCCAGGTTTTTATACCCTCCCGCAGGATCGGTCGCTTTGACAAGCAGGCCATTTCTCCTGCGGTCATTTGCATATTCGTAGAAAGAACGATGTCCGTTCGGCCTTGTCGCCGCCGTCATCAGCCCCAATTCGGTATATTCGAAGTTCCAGGCACTACCATCAGGATATCTAACCTCTATAAGATTGTCATTTCCATCGTTTACCAATTCCGTCCTGTCACCGTACGCAGAGATGATAGCCGTAACTCTTCCTTTCGCATCTCTTTCCAAACGAAGCGATTGGTTATATGGTTCTTCTATTTTCGATAGAAGCCCGTTGTCTGTATATTTGAAAGTGTGTATCGGCTGACCGGTCAATGCATTCCATGTCTCAAGATGCCGTCCTGCCGAATCGAAATGGTAGATCCGGTCTCCATTTTCCGACAGAACATACGATTCATCAAGTTTGAAATTTTTTGCAGAAGAAACGATCTTTCTGACCCTTGCATATTGTGATACATACAAAGAGCCATCCGGCGAGGCGACCACCGAAGTGGGATAGGCCAGACTTACCGATTTTGCTTCACCATCTTTGTCCGTCAAGTCACTCGCACCGTTTCCGGCTATTGTCGTTACGATTCCGGATTTGTCGATCTTTCGTATGAGACTGTTCCAATAGTCGGCCACATAAAGATTGCCATTCGCATCGATTGTAATACCTTTGGGTGTCGCAAAAGCCGCCTGCTTAGCCAAGCCACCGTCTCCGTAATAGTCCTGATCCCCGGTACCCGCAACGGTTGTGATGATGCCGTTTTTGTCGATTTTTCGTATGACCTGATTGCCGGTATCGGAAAAGTAGATCGAACCATCCGATCCTTTGACGATGCCTTCCGGCCTGTTCAATGAAGCATCGATCGCCGGTCCACCATCTCCTGAATAGCCCAAGTCTTCAAAATAATTACCGGCGAGTGTCGTGATAATACCATTCGTATCGATCTTTTCAATCGTTTTGAAAGATGCATAGTAGATATCTCCGTTTTCATCAATGAAAAGAGCCTTAGGAGCCGGTATCCATTTGTTCACAGCACTTGTATTGTTGTAATCACTCCGTGTAGAGCCACTTTGGATACCTGCGATGGTCGTAATAATGCCATTTTTATCGACTTTTCTTATGGTACCGTTGCGTGTAGCGATATAAAGAGAATCATCCAGTCCAAGTGCAATGGACCTGACGATACCAAGAACCGCATCCATGGCGGGTCCACCGTCTCCCGAATAATGTCCAAAAGTATCAACATCTTTTCCATTGCCGGCATATCGAACGATTCTGCCGTTCGCCAATAGCTTCCATACAACCTTTGTTCCGGTGTCCGAAATATAGAGTGCGCCATCTTTACCCAACGCCAGCGACTCAGGATTGGACACATTCATTTCCGTCGCGATCCCGCCGTCCATGTCTTCCGGTGCTGTGATACTGTCATTACCTGCAATGCCTGCGACTGTAATAAGTCTAGGACCAATGGTACCGCTAATTTGGTTACGGCCGTTTCCGAGAATAATCTTTCCAAACGCGTTGAAATGGTGTACACTGAGGCTCCAGCCCTGGATCCCCAGTGTACTTTTGTAATGCCCCATCAGAGGAACGGTTTTTTGGTTCCATACCCAGTATTTGAACCCATTTCCATTTCCCAAATCAAAATAGTATTGGAATCCAAGCCTTACCGTAGCAATTCTTGGCCCATACACATCTCTGCCATACACATCTTTTCCGTCCCAGTGAAAATAAATAGTACCATCGGGTGGGAGATCATAAAAATATACGAATTCATAGGAGTAAGTACGCCCTGCAATGTATATCGTTAGATTGCTGTCAAGGACTTTTCCATTCCATGCTATAGGAATTTTAAGTGTTGACATGCCGTTGTTTCCAGGTGATCTATTGCTTCGGTATACCAATGAATACGGCGTTCCTGCGATCGGTAACGATTCGCCAAGTACCTGGTTTTCCACCTGAATCACGGAGGAACCATATTCGTTACAGGCGTCGTTTTCCTCCTCGTCACTGTCGGTATCGTCCAAGTCCGGAATGGCGTCATCCAGCGGCATGGGCCAGTTGTGGTCCAGAGGAGAAAAATGAT
>JAOZOG010000626.1 GCA_029933395.1 Sulfurovaceae bacterium
TTCCGCTTTTTTGAATCAATTCGTAGAGAGGGAAGAACTCAGGATTATCCAGTGTCGTCGGCCCTCCGACCACACGGTATCCCGGCTCGATCGTGCATCCTCTGATCGGTCCTTTGAGATCCTTTTCCAGCTTCGCGACTGCTTTGACAATCGGTTGATCGATATTGATAGGCGCGATACCATAGAAGCGGTCTTTGTACTGCTTCTCGTATTCGAGCAGTTGATCAGTATCCATACTCATCTCCGGCTGCCCCTCCATATAGCGTCCGGCGACGACAACGGATTCGATGCCGCAGTCGTCGATCTCTTTCCACCAGAGACTCATTGCATCCTTTTTGCCATCGGCGAATGCCTGCACAGATGGTGGCACTTTTCCGCTGGTAGCTGGATTGGCAAGGACATTGGGTCGGTTCTCGAACATTGCGATACGCATTTTGAAGAGTCCGCCAAATGATTTCAGAGGTGGACGGCAGCGAAAATCGATCACTTTGAACCTGTTCTCTTTGATCCGGTCTACCTCTTTTGCTTCTGTCGCTGCCGAAGCAGTGGTAGAGACTGCGGCTACTGCACCCGCCGCCGCCAGCACAGAGCTCTTCATAAAGTCGCGTCTATCCATTTGTCCGTTTTCATTTTTCATTTTCATTCCCTGTTCATTCAAAATCATAAGCCGTGACGATAGGCTCTCTGCCGGTTGTTTTGTCGGTGTAATACTCATAAAAACAGAGCTCGATAAAGCCGCCGGATATATTATAGACATCTGTATATCCCAAATTCTGCAGCGCCAACACGGCATTGTAGGAGCGTTGGCCCGAACGGCAATACAGGTAGACAGGTTTGTCTTTTGGGATCTCATCCAGGCGCTTTCTCAGTTCCGAAAGTGGTATGAGTGTGGCATCCTTGATGTGTGCAACTTCCCATTCATCCCACTCTCTGACATCGATGATCACGGCATCCTCTGCCAATAGATCTCTTACTTTGTCGACATGCACCTGCCGGAAGGTACCATGCAGGATATTGGAGGCGACAAACCCTGCCATATTGACTACATCACGCGCAGAACCAAAAGGCGGCG
>JAOZOG010000203.1 GCA_029933395.1 Sulfurovaceae bacterium
TGAAAACTATATTTTAACCATTGAGCCGGCAAGTGGAAATGTGACAGAATATAAAAGTCAAATTTTATCTAATGAATCAGATCATATTTTTAGAAAGGCAAAAATTATTGGAAGGGTTAGTCGAATTGGAAAGAGGGGTGAATTTTTAAAAAAGCCAAGGATAATTTTTACATCTTTAATACCTATCGAAGAGGAAAAAGAACCAACTTTATTTGATAAAGAAGACTAATGCTCCAAATCGAAAAGATCCTCGAAACCATGCCCTACGGCAAAACCAAACCAATCAAAGTCAAAGCCTACATCACTTTGACATCCAAACCATAAGAGGCTATCATAATATCAACATATCTTCCCCACCTCTTGAGAATGTGCAAATCGGGAAGATTTTACAAGGTGCTACAGTGAGCAAAAATCCCAGAAATGTATCGCTGATTCGTCAAACCGTCCGTATCTCGCAGATGATAGAAGGGTACAAACCCGCCGACGGCAAGACGCTTCAAAAAGCGAAAGAGTTAAAAAGACGTTATGCCCTCAAAGTATCGATTCGAGGTTAGCGACCTCTATCTTCCCGGAACCGACATTCCCAAAAACAGAGTCGGCATTACGGATGTTTTTCGACATGATAGCCACATATAACGGATACCGTTTTATCGATTACAGCGAGGCTGCGCCTCAAGCATACATCGAAGCGTCGATAGACTGTGTGCAATTGGCGGATGAAACGAAAATGGCGGAAATTATCCTGAAAGGCCTGAGACGATGAGCATCACCGAAGATCAGGTAGAACAACTCGCCATCGACTGGTTCAAAGAGCTGGGCTACGACTACGCCTACGGGGTAGACCTCGCACCGGGGGAGAGCGGGGAGAGAGAAAGCTTTGGTGATGTGGTGTTACAGGAGCGGCTGGTGTCGGCACTGCGCAGGCTCAATCCCGATCTGCCGTCTGCTGCCATCGATGAGGCGGCACACATCCTCCGCAAGCCCCAACATACCAGCCTCATCGAGAACAACCGCGCCTTTCACAAAATGCTGCTGGAGGGCATCGCCGTCGAGGTGAAAGCCGAAGAGGGGAGTCACGGGGACAGGGTGAAGCTCATCGATTTTCAAGACCCTGCACAAAACGACTGGCTGGTAGTGAACCAGCTTACCATCAAAGGAAGCAAAGGCAACCGCCGTCCCGACATTATCGTCTACATCAACGGATTGCCGCTGTTTGTTATAGAGCTGAAAAACCCCGCCGATGAAAACGCCGATATCTTCAAAGCCTACAATCAGTTGCAAACTTACAAAGAAGAAATAGAAGACCTCTTTGTCTATAACGAAGCCCTGGTCATCAGCGACGGGATGAGTGCCCGAGTCGGGTCGCTGACCGCCGATACCGAACGCTTCATGCGGTGGCGTACTATCAAGGACGAAGCGGACAAGCCGCTGCTAAGCTATGAGCTTGAGACGATGGTACGGGGCTTTTTCGACCGGGAGCTGCTGCTGGACTATCTGCAAAACTTCATCCTCTTTGAAGAGGACGGGAAGCGGATCGTCAAAAAGATTGCCGGGTACCATCAGTTCCACGCGGTGCGTGAAGCGGTCGCTTCGGTCATGGAGGCTTCGCATGCAGGGAGCCGACGGGGCGGAGTGGTATGGCATACACAAGGAAGCGGTAAATCGATCTCGATGGTCTGCTTTGCCGGGAAGCTGACCAAACAACCGCAGATGAAAAACCCTACACTGCTCATCGTCACTGACCGCAACGACCTCGACGGACAGCTCTACGCCACTTTCGCTTCGGCGAAGATGCTACTGGGGCAGGAGCCGGTGCAAGTGGAGGGCATCGATGATCTCAGAGCGATGCTTAAAAATCGTCCTTCCGGCGGGATCATCTTTACCACCATTCAGAAATTCGCACTCAAAGCGGATGAAGAGCGTTTCCCTGTTTTAAGCGAGCGTGAGAACATCGTGGTCATTGCCGATGAGGCGCACCGCAGCCAGTACGGGTTCGATGCGATGCTTGACAGTGAAAGCGGCAAGTTCAAATACGGTTACGCCCAGCACCTCAGAGATGCCGTACCCAACGCCACCTTCATCGGATTCACCGGAACGCCCATCGAAAGTGAAGACAAAAGCACACAGGCGGTCTTTGGAGACTACATCTCCATCTACGACATCGAAGATGCGGTGCGCGACGGGGCGACGGTGCCGATCTACTACGAGAGCCGCTTGGCAAAACTCGATCTCGACAGTGAAGTGTTGCAGGAGATCGACAAGGAGATCGGCGAACTGGTGGAGGATGAGGAGCGTGCCGAGCGGGAACGGTTCAAGAGCAAGTGGAGTGCGTTGGAAAAACTGGTGGGAGCCAAAGCGCGTATCGAACAGGTAGCACGGGATATTGTGGAGCATTTCGAAGAGCGTACGGCAGCTATCGAAGGGAAGGGGATGATCGTGGCGATGAGTCGACATATCGCCGTCGATCTTTACGATGCCATCGTGGCATTGCGTCCCCAGTGGCACAGCGATGACCCGATGAAAGGGGCGATCAAGATCATCATGACCGGATCGGCGAGTGATGAGGAGCGGCTGCAAAAACATCTCTACTCCAAACAGGTAAAAAAAGCGCTTGAAAAACGGTTCAAAGATCCGGACGATGCGCTCAAACTGGTCATCGTTCGGGATATGTGGCTGACGGGGTTTGACGCACCGAGCCTGCACACGATGTATATCGACAAACCGATGCGAAGCCATAACCTGATGCAGGCGATCGCACGGGTCAATCGGGTCTTTCGGGACAAAAAGGGCGGGTTGGTCGTCGACTACATCGGCATTGCCAACGAACTCAAGCAGGCACTCAAAACCTACACCCATGCCGGAGGGAAAGGAAAGGGTACCATCGATACGGCCGAAGCGTTGGCGGAGATGCTCAAACGGCTGGAGATCGTCCAAAATATGTTTCATGGCTTCGACTACTCCGGCTACCAAACCCGTGCCCATCAACTCCTGGCACCGGCGGCAAACCACATTTTGGGACTCGAAGAGGGCAAAAAGCGCTACTTCGACGAAGTGTTGGCACTGAGTAAAGCCTACAGCCTGTGCGGTACGCTCGATGAAGCCAAAGCCTACAAAGAGGAGATCGCCTTTTTTCAGGCGGTCAAAGCGGTTATTCAAAAGGCGACCTCTCCGTCCGATAAAAAACGCCGGGCCACACAGGCGATCAAGCAGATCATCGATAATGCCGTGATCTCTGAGGGTGTAGAGGATATCTTCTCTCTGGTAGGACTGGAGAAACCCAATATCGGCATTCTCTCTGACGAGTTTTTGGAAGATGTCGCGCAGATGGAGCAGAAAAATCTGGCGGTAGCCCTGCTGGAGAGACTGCTAAAAGATGAGATCAAAGCCAAAAGCCGTACCAATGTCGTACAGGAGAAGAAATTCAGCGACCGGTTGCAGGCGACTTTGGCGAAGTACCACAACCGCGCCATCGAGACGGCGAAGGTGATCGAAGAGCTCATCGCCATGGCGAAAGAGTTTGCACAGGCAGCCAAACACGGTGAAGAATTAGGACTGAACTTTGATGAGTTGGCTTTTTACGATGCGTTGGCGGAGAATGAATCTGCTTTGCGCGAGATGGGAGATGAGACACTCAAGAAGATCGCTCAGGAGTTGACCGAAAAACTGCGACGAAGCGTGAGTGTCGACTGGCAGAAACGCGAAAGTGTCCGCGCCAAAATGCGTAATATGATCCGCATCATCCTCAGACGCTACAAATACCCGCCGGATAAACAGGCCGAAGCGTTACAGCTGGTAATGCGGCAGGCGGAAGTGCTGAGTGACGAGTGGACAAAAGATGGTGAAGTGAGCGAAGCGAAGATGTATGTGCTCAATCGTGAGATTGAGCCTGAGTTGATGGCGGCAGAGCCGGAGCAGAGGTATGGGAAGAAGTCGGAGTAGATAATCTTACCTATTGGTAAGTGAGGAAAAAGATTATCACTTCGCATCTTAAAGCAAACAGAATAATACGAGGCTACTTTTTATATGCAGCGTGAGATGGGTTCTAAAGATTTCAAATTGACTTTTTTGCGTCGAGAATATTCTTTTTGATTTGAGGTAAATGCTTACGCAACACCAATTCCAGAATTTCGTCATCTACACTGTCATAATCGTGGGCGATG
>JAOZOG010000627.1 GCA_029933395.1 Sulfurovaceae bacterium
CTCCATGGCACGCATAGCAAGAGTAGTATTACCGGGAATACCGCATCACGTCACCCAGCGCGGGGTAAGAAATATGAATATCTTTTTTACCCCCGACGACAGGGAGACTTATAAAACACTGCTTTTAAAACAAAGCGAGCGGTTCGGTATAGATATCGTCTCATACTGCCTGATGGACAATCATGTCCATCTCATTGTCATACCTTCCAGTGAAACATCACTGGCAAAGGCCATAGGAGAGACGCACAGGCTCTACACCAGAGAGATCAACTTCCGCCAGAAAACAAGAGGCTATCTTTTTCAGGGTCGTTTTTTCTCCACACCCTTGGATGAACGCCATTTCTTCGCAGCGGTGAAATATGTGGAGCAAAACCCCGTACGAGCCGGAATGGTTAAGCATCCATGGGAATATCCGTACTCCAGTGCCGCACATTATGTCACCCGTTCAGAAGACAGACTGATCACGCACTGCTCTGCACTGGAGGACATAGCCGACTGGAAGACTTTTTTGGATGAGACTGCAGACCAAATAGACGAGATCAGGCAAAAGACCAGAACAGGAAGGCCGTGCGGCGATACGCAGTTTTATAATGCGATCAGAGAGATCAGCGGCAGGGATCTGCGGCCAAAGAAGGCGGGAAGACCTGGAAAAACCAAGAGAATCGGTATTATGTCCCAGGAGTAAATACACAAAAAATACTGCACAAGTTCAGATTTGACAATAATACTATACAATCACGTAAAAAAATAAAGAGGAACTATTAAAATGAAAAAAGGTATCTATTTAACCGGAGTATTGTTGGCGGCACTGTTTGTTCAGGGATGTTCTGAAAGCAGCGATGGCAAAGATGCAGTTTCGAGTAAAACAGAAAAGGTCTCAGAGACTTCATCGTCAAAGAGTTCAGTGTCATCAACAAGCACATCATCCTCCTCAAACAGTGTATCATCTTCAAGCGCTGCAAACAGTAGCGATGATGCAGTTAGTAAAGATGATACAGTTAATTCATCCACTTCTTCACAGAACAGTATGGCCACAACAACTGCAACACTGCATTCG
>JAOZOG010000204.1 GCA_029933395.1 Sulfurovaceae bacterium
GCATAGCGGTAGTGCTTCTCTTTCCATTTGAATGTCGCGGTCCAGAGGGGGAAGAGGACGCTTTTGTAGGTAACATTGTTGTATCGGGTATCGACGGAGTGAATCTGCTGCTGGTCGCCTCCGATATCTCTTCGGACGGCATATTCGATACTGCCGGCCATTTTTGCCTTGGCGAACTCGAAGCCGTTGTCCAGCCCTATCGTGTACTCCTCTGTCAGGAAGCCGCTGAGGTACTTTTCGTCGAATGGCTTCAGGGACTCCGTATTCCAGGGGCCTACAGAGTCGATGATGGCTCTTGAGAGTGTTTTGTTGGCGCCGACAGTGATATCGTCGAAGGAGAGGGTGACGACACCACTTTTCGGTGTCCAGTTGATACGTGGCTCCTGTACCTGTACACGCTCCTGTCGTCCGTTTCGGGTGACAGTCCGGGTGACGGTAACATAGTAGGTGTCGCCACGCAAACCGTTGTAGTAGCTGACGGTGTCACTGTCGTAGGTCCAGTAGGGGAGATAGTACCCTTTCAGTTTGTGGTCGCTTCTGAAATACTTGCTGAATGCAGAGGGTGCGAACCAGAGTGAGCCGATCCATTTTTTGAGACGTTCTTTTGCCTCTTTTTGCGTGATTTGGAAAGGGAGCAGAGATTCGGGTACGATCTCTCTGACGAAATCTGTAATCGCCGGTGTGCCGCAGTAGGGACAGTTGGCACTGACGGAGTAAGGTGTCAGTGTGAAGCTTCCGCCGCATTTGTTGCAGATGATCGTTTTGTCGATCTGTTTTGGGGGCTGATGGGAGAGGTGTGCGAGCGCTTCTTTGAAGTCATACTCTTTGACCTCCCCAAGACGCTTGTTGATGGCCTCTTCTGTGCCGCAGAACTCGCAAGTGAGTTTTCCCGTAGCGGGTGAAAAAACCATCGGTGCCCCGCAGCTGGGGCAGGTGAAATTGATCGCGCTGAATTTCACAATGCGGGTGGTGTCGTCTTGAAGAGTTTGTCGAGAACGGTCGAGGCTTTCTGCCAGGCTTCCATCCCTTCTGTCCAGACCAGTGTGTCTCCAATGAGTGTTCCTTCGCGGATCAGTGATTTGATTCTTTCTGTGTCATAGGGGCCATGGGGTTTCTTATCGATCGCGATATAGTAGTGTTCCTGAGCGGATGGGATCGGAGGGGGTGTGGCGGCTTTGTTTTGCATACCGTTGACCATCTGATTGGCCATCGCGAGTCCCGCACCCATACCGATCATCTCCGAGGCTCCGCTGCTCTTTTCACTGCTCAGTGCTTCACCCATCTGATATTTGAGGTTGGCATCGAGGTCACCGGTGATCTCTCTACTGGTGCGTCTGTCTAATGCTTTTTCGACCTCTTCGGGGAGGGAGATATTTTCGATCAGGATCTTGGTGAGGGAGAGGCCATACTCTTCGAAATAGGGGGAGATTTTTGCCGTGATGAAGCCACTGAGTTTTTCATAGTTGCCGGCAAGGTCAAGCGCGGCGATTTGATTTTCGCCCAGTACGGCAGCAAATTTTGAAACGATGAGATTGGTGAGCTGTGCATCGATCTCATCGGTCGTGAAGTGCCCATCCGTTCCGACGATCTCCTGGATGAATGTTTTGGGGTCCTGGACCCTGATTTCATAAGTACCAAAGGCCCGGAGCCGTACCATATTGAATTCGGGATCCCTCAGCATAATGGGGTTTTTGGTGCCCCATTTGAGATCGGTAAAACGTTTGGTATTGACGAAGTAGACTTCAGCCTTGAAGGGGGAGCTGAAGCCATGATCCCAATGCTGAAGCGATGTAAGAATCGGCAGGTTTTTGGTCTCCAGCTCATAAGTGCCCGGCCCCAGAATATCGGCGATCTCACCTTCATTGACAAAAACTGCCGTCTGTGACTCTCTGACAATGAGTTTGGCGCCGTATTTGATCTCGTTGCCGTGCCGTCTGAACCGGTAAACCATCGTATCGCGTGAATCATCTGTCCACTCGATCACATCGATAAATTGCCCGCCGAGCCAATCAAAAAGTCCCATCTACTGCCCCTTGTTTTCTATGGTTTTCTTTTCCGCTTTTTTCTCTGCTTCGGGCAGTGCTTCCGCTTTGGCTTTGACCGAGAGGAGTGCCTCTTTGAGCTCCTGTTCAGTCTTTTGCAGTTCGATCAGGGCCGCATCTCTGGCTTTCTTGCCTTCGTTGGCGATCTTGAGTGAATCATTGAGCGTCGCGATCAGTGTCGCATTGGCTTTTTTGATGCTTTCGATATCGAAGATTCCACGTTCCATCTGTTCCCGTACTTCCCGATTGGCCTCTCTGAGTCCCTCTGCATTTTTCTCCAGCAGTTCGTTGCTGAGGTCGGTGGCACTTTTGATCGCTTTGGCAGCATCGTGGCTGCGGAAGATCGTGACCGTCTGGGCAAGCTGATTTCTCCAGAGGGGGACAGTGTTGACCAGTGTCGATGTGATCTTGTTGATCAGGGATTTGTCATTCTCCTGTACCAGCCGGATACTTGGCAGCGACTGCATGGCTACCTGTCGGGAGAGTCTCAGGTCCTGCACCCTGCGTTCGAGATCGTCTCTGAAGCCACGGACCTCCTTGAGCTCCTGTATGGCGATCATTTCACCCTCTTTTGCTTTCTCTTCATATTCGGGTATCTCTTTCTCTTCGATCTCTTTGAGTTTCTGTTCCCCTGCCTGGATATAGAGTTCGAGATTTCGGAAATACTCCAGGTTTGCTTCGTAGAGCTTGTCCAGGGAGACGACATCGGTCATCAGTTGGCTTTTGTGCCGCTCCAGCTCATTGGTCGTCATGTCGATCTGATCGCGCACCTCTTCGTAACCCTGCAGGAACTTTACCATCGGTTCGGTCCCGCCAAAAATCTTTTTCCACCAGGGGAGTTTCCGGTTGGGATTGAGCTCATCGAGATTGAAACCCCGGATCGCCGCCACGATTCTGTTGAGTGACTCTCCGGCTTTGCCGAGATCTTTGTTCTGGACCCCTTCTATCATCCGGTTGGAGATCTCGTCGAGCTTCTCCTGGGCACTGGAGCCAAAATAGATGACGGAGGTACGATCCTTGACATTGAGCTCTTTGGCAGCCTTGTCGACTTTCTCTTTCTCTTCAGGCATCACCTCTATCGGGTTCTCTTCGTGATTGACGATGGCAGTTTCGATAGCCTCTTTGGTTTGTGTCTCCATATTTTTTCTCCTTCTGAATTTTAATGTTTGATTTGTTCTTTGAGTACATCGATGTGGACATCGAGATCGAACTGGTTGTTTGCCTTGAGACGCTTGAGCTCTTTTTGGAAACGTGCTTCGACTTCTTCCATCAACTGCAGCAGTTTCTCTCTGCTCTCTTCGTTGATCTCCTTTTCATCCATAGCGGTGTAAGAGGAGGTCACTTTTGCAACCCCGTCGATATAGACGATGAGGAATTTTCTTGCCGATCTGATATCCTTGGGATCATCGGCGATCGCATCCAGGATGGTTTTTGCCTGGTCGAGTGCCAGTGTGACTTTCTCATGGACGGCTCTATCGTGGATCTTTTCGATATCTTTCTCGATAGCACCGATCTTTCCGTGTGCCTCCTGAAGTGTTTTGAGTACGACATCGGCAGAGATATCGCCGAAATCTTCCAGTTTGTCTTCGTGGGGATCGAAACCATAATAGAGCCAGTATCCCAGGATAGAAAGCCCTGCCCAGAAGAGTGATTCGACCAGCGAAGCGGAACCGGCCACAAAAGCGGTATAGAAAGTGGCGACACCCAGCAGGTAGGCGGCAAACTCTTTATAATGAATTTTGGGTGCTTTGGCCAATTTGGCATTGCGGTAATTGATCTCCTGGGCAAAACCCTTCTTGGAGAGCCAGAGTACAGCAAAAAAGAGTAGAAATGCAATCGTGTCGAGAAAGAATGCAGCAAATTTCATCTTGAAAAGTGCAATCACGACACTGAGGAAAAGAGGCACCAGAAAGAGATAGAGTAAAAACCCTTTTTTGATTCTGTCGGCATCGACCATCGGCGGATTGTAGCGTTTTGCACTGCTCATTATGGTCCCTGGAAAAGTTTACTTAGTGGTTCCAAAACGGCAGAACCCACACTAAAAATCAGAAAAACGAAACCGAAGAGTTTTCGATACCAGCTGGACATA
>JAOZOG010000628.1 GCA_029933395.1 Sulfurovaceae bacterium
CCAAGATCTTTCGTGATTTTGTAGTTGTAGGCGACATCGATTTCATCACCCAGATCATCATCACCCTGATCATTGTCATCATCACTTGTGAACATATGGTAAACACCCATGATCTTGCCGTATTCACCGAAGTTGTAGGCAAGTTTTACACTGAAGTCTTCCAACCCTTCTGCGGGTGTACCAAGGAATACATCTGCCCAGCCATTGTGCGCATGCAGAGTTGCCAGAGGGGTAGTGAACGCTACACCGTCATCTCCCGCTGCACCCAGCACTTCATATCCGGCGCCAATGGTGAAATTGTTCCAAAGAACATCGGCTGCGATATTGTAATAATCTGTATCTTGGTCAGGCTTTCCGTCATCATCCTCTTCCATTGTCGCATCATTCTGAATTGTGTATTCAGCCTGATACTTCAGCTTGATATCGCCTTCGAAACCAAATGTACCTGTTGCACGGATACCGATATGATCTGCAAAACTTGCGACCATATAATCATATACAGTAACTTTCAGTTCTGGCATGAATTCATATGCAGCGTGCAGGAGAACAGTGTTTGTATTGAAGTTTTCACTGTCGTTGGACAAAATAGTATTGACTTGGCTTACATAGGCAGCAAGAAGATTCAGTCCTTCCCAGTTGTAGATACCTGCAACGAGGTCATAGGTCTGCGGCATTTGTCTCCAGCCCACGTTACCGATGAAACGGGCGTTGTCGAGAACGACCATTTTACGACCCAAAATACCTGTGAAACCTTCATATGTATAAGTCAAGTTGGCTTGTGTAATGCGAGCTTGAGTCGGATCTGCAACTACACTGTAATCAGGGTCTCCTTCCGATTTCGCGTTGTAATCATCGACCCATCCAAAGTTGTCGACGCTCATGCCCTGCAGTTGTGCATTCAGGCCTTCGACGCCAAAAAGTCCCATTTTGACACCGATGGCGGTTCGAACCGTCAACGCTTTCGCTTCATCCAAAGCATTGTCTTGGTCGACATACTCGTATCGCGGTCGGATCTCGATGTCGAGCTGAGGGTTGCTGATGATCTCTTCGAGCAT
>JAOZOG010000205.1 GCA_029933395.1 Sulfurovaceae bacterium
TCAGCCTGATCCCGAGTATCTATACATTGACAAACAAATCACTCAACTATACACCTTGTGATGCCTGTTATGTTCTGAACAAAAAAGAAGTACCCGCGCTTGCGATAGGAAGATGGCCGGTTCGCACCTTGGAAAGCTTCGAGGCAGTTGTCAACAAAACACTGACTTGGAAAAACAGTGGACAGTCCAGTGCACATACGGCACTGCTTATCGCCGATAAGACCGATGGCGTCAACTTCGGCAAGCAGATGGATGGACTCTATAGTCAGCTAAGCAAAAAAAACTGGGATAATCTGAAGCGTGTCTATCTGGATAAAATCATCAGCGCAAAAGGCGGAGACCTGGCAGAAGGTGTCAAAGCGGCCCACGGCCAGATCATCGACGATCTCAATGAAGGAGCCAGTATCACATCCTACAGCGGACACGGTGCCCCATCCGTATGGTCGTTCGAAGGCTTGCTCAAGCAGAATGATATAGGTAGCATTAACAATGCAAACTACACGACGATCGCATTGCCTCTGTCGTGCTTCACGACTTATGCAGACAGTCCGAGTGTCAGCACCTTGGCACATCAGTTCCTGGCTGCCGGAGAAAACGGTTTCGTCGCTGTCTACGGAGCAGCCGTACTGAGTTCATACTCTGATAATGGTATATCTGCAATGAAAGTCATCGATTACCTGCTCAGTGGCAGCACATTGGGCGAGGCGGTTCAGAAAAGTAAAAAAGATATGGGTGCCAAATATAGAGACAATATTCGCAACAGCAACCTTTTGGGTGATGTGACGCTGAAAATAGATTAATAAAAATAGAGGAAATAGATAAATGGTTAAAAAAGCAGAAGCACTTTATAAAGTAGATGAGGGCCCAAAAAGAGAAGAAGAGAAGAAGAAGTGCTACTTCAAACCGAAGATCTTTGAAATGGGTGCAATGCAGAGAGTTACCCTGCACGGTTCACAGCCCGATCAGGACTCCAGTGGTCAGCTCGGAACAGGTCCAAATCCATAATTGTAACTTGATCTAAAGATGGGTTTGTGGCATAGCAGGTGTATTGATAGTAGGATAGATTGGAACAAAAATGTAGATGATCACTTTTTCTCCCTATCTTTGAAAACATACCGTTTCAAGGGAGGGGGAGATTTAGGCCTGCTCTCCATCCCGCATTCTTCAAGTAATCTTTATGTCCTCTCTTTGGATTTGGGTCAAAGCAAGATCGGTATAGCGATTGATGGATATATTTACAACGTTTCCAGACTTTCAGCTGAACTTGGGTTGAAGAAAAATAGATCTGTAGAAGAACTTATTACATATCTCTATAGATTATATAGCAGTGAGGGACTCTATCGTCTCGAAGGATCGTTTGCGCTCATTCTCTATGATGCTGCGAAACAGATAACACTGCTTTATTGTACATTTCTGACAGGCTACCCCCTCTACTATGCAGCCAAAAACAATCGACTCAGCGTCTCGACCAATCCTGTCTATCTGCTGCATCGTCCCGACGTTTCAGACTCACTGGATCATTCACAGATCAGTGCAATCTTTTCACTGGATTTTCCCGGATGGCACAGTACATTGTTTACAGACCTGAACAGTGTAGAGCAGGGGGAGATCGTTGCGATCACGCCGGAGGGAATACAACGGAGAAAAAAACCTTTGAGTGAATTGTTTCCGGTATATTCGTATGATTCTGAGCAGGAAGTATTCGAACACTATCGTCAACTGCTCGACAGATCTATAAACAAAACAATAGAGCCTGGCAGAAAATACGGTATTATGCTGAGCAGCGGTATGGACTCTGGTTCGCTGGCGGCACTGGCTTCAAAGCAATTGAAAAAGCAGGGGCGTAGACTGACGGCATACAGCTGGTCTCTCCCCAATGACCAAGCAGGGGATGAGTCCACAAAGATCAAAGAGTTGTGTGAATATCTGGGTATTGAATTGAAGCTTTTCAATGGTGAAAGATTTGGCCCTTTTGATGACTTGGATAACATTGCCCTGCTTCCAGATGTCCCTATCTCCAATCCATACTGGCCGGTCATAGAAGAGATCTATCGACGTGCTTCCCAAGACGGAATTAATGCTCTTCTCAATGGTAATTATGGCGATATCCTTTTTCCTCCAAGCCGTACGCTTTTTGTGGATATACTCAAGGATAGAAGATATGAACTTTTTATCCCGACACTCAAATGGGTAGTTGGGCAGGCAGGCTGGTGTAATGCGATCAGAAAATCACCGGCAATTTCCGGACTATTGTCACGCTTTGTGCCTTTGCGTAGACAAACTACGCATTCCATGCCGCCCTGGATGAGCAACAAAGCAAAAGAGAGTTATGGTCAGGCATTAGAGAAGAGAGCAGCGATAGAGGAAGAGTACGGAGACTTTTTGATGGCACTGTCTCAATATATGGCAGTCTATCCCGGTATGGAACGGTACTTGAGCGGAGAGTATGGCATAGAGCGCATAGAGCCTTTTCGTGATCCTGAACTGCTGGGCTATACTCTGGGTATCCCAAGCTATATGACTTACAGAGAAGGGCAGATGAAATATTTTGCCAGAGAAGCGATGCGTGGGTTGTTGCCAGAGTCTATACGTACACAGCGCAGAGCCGGAAATCTCAAGCAATTCGTCGACAGTAGTTTCGTTCGCAACAGAGGGAAGATCCGGAAAAGAATTTTGGATGACAGGGAGCCATGGAAAAGATATGTGGATGAGAAGTGGATGATACAAAAACTAAGAAAAGATGCCGTATTTACCTATAGTGATATATTGGTTATCTGGAATAGTCTCAATATAGGCCCCTGGCAGAAAGCCATCAAGCCGGGAGGTTTCTTGTATGAGGGCTATTCCAATAGAGATATAAATAGAGATTAGTTCAAATGATGACCGCATATAATCATACGATTGATTTTGTATCCGGATTGGGCAGCGTTGAAAATAGAGCGGATATTTTTTCGGATATCATTACCATAAAGGAAGTTCCTTTTTTTGATATAAGCAGAGAACTCGGCCATAAAATAAAATTTACCAATAATCAGGGACGAAATCTGTCCCTTTATGGCAGAATGGAAAATTCATTTCAAGTTGAAAAGGGAAAACACTGGGCATTTGAAATAGAAGATGTCGTTAGCTTTTATTGGGAAAGCGATACCAAAAATTTGGGCTACATACCGTATGAAAAATTTACCGAAAAACTTTTGGAATACTGGGCTTTACATATAGTGCTTCCCATATTTTTTACGATTGAAGAGACTTATGATTTCCTGCACGCTGGGGCCGTCGAAGTAGATGGAAAACCGATACTGTTCGCTGCCGAATCTTTCGGCGGAAAATCCACAATGACAGACTATTTTCTCAAGCAGGGGCACGCGATGGTCTCCGATGATAAGGTGGCTTGTTATGAAGGGAATAGCATGTTTTTTTCTGTACCCTCCATACCCTATCATAGACCTTATCGTAAAATGGAAGATTTGGGCTATTTTGTGGATAATAGAGCAAAAGTACCAAAGCCTATCCATGCTATCTATGAACTCGACAGAGCTGAACCGGATGCCCCCGTCAGAATCACTGAACTCCTTGGTATTGAAAAGTTCAAATTACTACGATACAGCTCCGAGATCAACCTCTCATTTCTAAAAGAAAAACGCTTTGCCTTTCTTTCTCGTATGGCCAAAGTAGTACCTGTCTATAAAGTAACGGTTCCCTGGGACGTCGAGAGACTCCGGGAGGTTTATACAGCTATTTTCGAGCACAGAAAAACTGGATAAAACCTCAAAGATTTTCAATTGTTTGCATTGTGAGAACCGGGCACCAATTCCGGGATTCATCTTTGTAGCAGTATCTCTCTGATCTCCTCTGCCGTCTTTTCTGCCTTAGTTCCCAATACAATTTGAATCGTGCTTTTATCCGGTCGTATGACGCCGCTGGCTCCAAGAGCCATGAAGTCATCATCTTTGAGATTGCTACTATTTTTGACCGTCATCCTCAGGCGGGTGATGCAGGCATCCGTGTCCAGGATATTCTCTCTGCCACCCAATGCCTCGATGAAACGATTCGCTTCCGGTACTTTTCCACTTTTCTCAGCCTGTATGTCTGCCTGCGTTTCGTCCGCTTCCATCTCTTTGAAGAG
>JAOZOG010000206.1 GCA_029933395.1 Sulfurovaceae bacterium
CTTTTTTGCCTCTTTGTCGATCGGGGTGAAGTAGGGGACATAGTGACTGACATCGGCGATCGCCACATAGAGGATAAAGTTCTCTTTATCGAAATAGATCGCATCATCGAAATCTTTGGCCGTCACAGGGTCGATCGTGCAGAAATCCAAATCGGTCAGGTCGATGCGCTCGGAAAATTCATCCCGATCAACGGAAGAGGGGACAGATTTAGCCTGCTCGACACATTCGTCCGGAAAGATGTCTCGGCGATCATAGAGTGAGAGAGAGATCTTCTCGTCGACTCTGGGATCGTCCAGGTGGCCGAAAACTTCGAGTACTTCGCTTGTTTCATTGTCTACTTTGAGGACGGTACCGATCTTGAAGGCTTTGAGATCCATTCCCTTCATCACGGCATGAGTAGGCAGGGCGGTTCGGATATCGCGTATTTCGAAATTGCCTGTTTCGTCCCGAAAAGTGTAGGCGATGGTGAAGCTGTGCGCCTTTTCGATCACGAGGACGATTTTGCCGCTGGCCCTGCCGCGTCTTGCGATAATGCGTTTGGCTACGACGGTATCGCCCTGTCCGGCATCTTTGAGATCATCCGGTTCGATCAGCAGATCTTTCTGCTCTTTGAACTGTGCTTCCACGTATCCCCGGCCATCTTTGCCCAGGGAGAGTTCTCCCGCACGATAGATCGACCGCAGCCTCCAGAGCCCCTCCTTCTCTTCGAGGGCACCCATCTCCTGTAGTGTCTGAAAGCTCTTTCGATCCTCCTCTTCGATATCGGAAGGGAGGCAGCCGTTGATGAGTTGGATCGCGAAGGGGGACATCTATCGCTCCCTTTTCGGGAGCGAAGTGAAGCGTGAAGCGTGAAGCGTGAAGCGTAGTATCGGTATCATAATAAAACCAGCCCTTCGATGAATCTAAAATCTTTTATATTGTAAGTGAAAAGCTTACATCCTTGCACCATAGCAGTAGCGGCAATAAGCGTATCCGGTATATCCAATCCATGACTTTTGGCATAGGTACGAATCAACGTAATTGAACGAGAAGAGATGGATGTGTCAATGTGGGAAATTTCAAAAAGAGAGATAAATTTATCGAGTTTTTTGCTTTCTGCCTTATCTATCGCACCATAATATAGTTCCATTGCAGAGATCGACGAAATAACAAGTTTTTCATCAAAAGATTGTACTTTTTTGATTGTTTCTTGGTTGCCTTTGAGTATCTCAATGAGAATATTCGTATCCAGAAGGATCATTTCCAAGCTTTTTCGCGTATTGTTTCCTGGCTAATTTCTCGATCTTTCCACATCCCAGAAAAATCTGAAAAATTTGGTGACTTTTCTTCTCCTCTCTTTGTTTCAAGATCTTTCTTCAAGGTCTCCCTGATGTAGGCCGATAAGGAGAGACCCAGGATATTAGCCTCTCTTTTTAATGCTTCGAAGAGGGGTTCGTCGAAGTAAATTTGTGTTCTGTGCATCTTGTTATCCTGTACATCATTTTCTGTACATCAAGTATAGCGAAAAACGATGGAAATATACAAGTAAAAGGGCACCCCTGAAATCAAAGCTCTCTCTTGAGTGCTTCGAGTCTCTCGATACGCTCTTCGGTGCTGGGGTGGGTACTGAAGAGGGTTCTCAGGCTGTTGTGCACACCGGCGAAGGGGTTGACGATGAACATATGGGCGGTTTGGGGGTCGGCATCGTGGATCACACCCTGGTGGGCGTAGTTGTCGAGCTTGGCCAGGGCTCTCTGAAGCCACTCGGGATGGCCAGTCAATCGGGCGGCACCCTCATCGGCCATGTATTCACGGCTTCGGCTGACAGTCATCTGTATCAGTGAGGCGGCCAACGGCATGATGATCATCATTGCGATCATCACGATAGGGTTGGGGCGGTCTCTGTCTCCACCGCCGAAAAACATCCCGAAATTTGCCAGCATCGCAATTGCACCCGCCATCGTAGCGGCGATGGTCCCGATCAGCATATCGTAGTGCCGGATGTGGCTGAGCTCGTGGGCGATGACCCCCTCGATCTCCTCTTCATCCAGCAGGTCCAGCAAACCCTCTGTCACCGCGACGGCCGCATGATTGTAGTCCCGGCCTGTCGCGAAGGCATTGGGGATAGGGTCGGGGATGATATAGACCTGTGGCATCGGGAGGCCTGCTTTTTGTGTCAGCCTCTCGACGATTTGATAGATGCCGGATGCGGATGTTCTGTCTACCGGGATGGCATGGTAGTGGCTGAGTATCTGCTTGTCGCTGTAGTAGTAGGCATAAAAATTCATCCCCGCTGCTGCCAGGAAGGCGATCACCATACCGGTCTGTCCCGCGATCAATCCGCCGAACCAGATAAACAAAAGCGTCAGGCCAATCATCAATGCGTAGGTTTTGAACTGTTCCATCATCCTCTCCTTCTGAAAAAGGTAGTGTATCATATAGAAAGAGTGTAAATAGACGGTAAATCAGTGCTATAATGTGGTATGAAAAAAGCATTTATACTCTTTCTGATAATTTCAAACACGATACTTTTTGCAGGGTTTCACTCCAGTATCTCGCCCCTCTCTGAGACGATCAAGCAGCGGATGCTCAAGGGAAAGTCATGGCACAGGGGATGTCCTGTATCCCTGCAGGACTTACGTTATATCCGGGTGACATATTGGGATTTCAATGCCAAAGAGAAAAGTGGGGAGCTGCTGATGCACAAAGAGGTTGCCGGTGATATCGTGGCGATATTCAGGGAACTCTATGCGGCTGGCTATCCTGTGAGGCAGATGCGGCTGGTGAGCGATTTTGGCGGCAATGACTGGCGATCGATCGAAGCGGGGAATACCTCTGCTTTCAACTGCCGTCCTGCGACCGGAAGCCGCAAGTGGTCCAAGCACGCCTATGGCAGGGCGATCGATCTCAACCCTATCGAAAATCCCTACATTTCAAGGAGCGGCCATATTGCACATAAAGCTTCGGAGAAGTATCGCAAAAGAGTGCATCGAAAACCTTCGGATCCGGGCGATAGAGCACTGTTGCTGAAGGGGGACAAAGCGACACGGATTTTCAAAAAATATGGCTGGAAATGGGGCGGCGACTGGTCGGGGACGAAGGATTATCAGCATTTTTTTAAGCCCTAATAGCAGTTATGATATACTCATACTTTCGATAAAAAGAGGGGAGTGTAGCAAATGGACCTAAAACAGAAGATTATTTTTTCAGAGAGTGTTTTTGCGCAGGAGGTCGATGGCGAGATGGTGCTTTTGGATATGAACTCCGAAAATTATTTCGGACTCGATGAAGTAGGAACTACGATCTGGCAGGCGATGCAGGAGAAAGAGACGCTTCAGGATGTCTATGATGCAATGATAGAGCAGTATGAGGTAGCGCCCGATGTGCTGGAGAACGATCTGCTTGAATTTGCCGAAAAATTGAGAGAGAGTGGCCTGATCGAAATCAAATAGCGGTATTCGGCTGAAGATTAAAGAATAGCATAGCAAGATTATGCTATTATAATGTTAATAAATATCAAACTTGGACAAGGAGTTTATGATGATGAAGAGATTTGCAGCAGTGGTTTTAGGCCTACTGATGGGGAGTGCGCTCTATGCCGAGAACTATTCGGAAGGGAAGAAGTTTCTCGGCCTCGAGGTCGGTGCAGCACAGATTCAGGGGGGCATCTACCTGGATATTCTGGATCCGCTTTCCTACGATCAGTTTTATGAGGGTTCGGGTGTGACGTACGGGCTTCGATTCGGTGCGCAGAATGACAAATATAGAACGATGATTCTTTTCGATTACTATGATAATGTAGATGAGGATCAGAACCTGCAGATGGGCCTGGTCACAATCGACTATTATGTGCTGAGTCAGGATGCCGCATCGGTCACGATCAAACCTTTTATCGGAATCAATGTCGGCTATATGCAGTATGAATCCACATTTGTCGAAGACACTGATTTTGTCTATGGCGGACAGGCGGGCCTGGTAGCATCGATCAGTGAAAATATCGACATCGACCTCTCCTATCGCTACTCCCTTACGTGGGAGACCGATACGATGGATCATTTTGGCGCCGCAATGCTCGGCCTCAACTATCTCTACTAGAAAGAAGGGATTGTGATGAAAAAAATAGCCGGAATTATAGTAGGGCTTG
>JAOZOG010000207.1:0-350 GCA_029933395.1 Sulfurovaceae bacterium
AATAATAATCAGTATTTCATTAGATATCTTTGACTTTCGACACGATCTTACGCAAAAAAATTTTTGCGTAAGATCGGTCAACTAATTCTCCTCGTACATCTTCAAAATCTTTATAGGCTCCAGGCCCATCGCTCTGCATGCAGGGTAGATGCTGGCGACAATACCGATAAGCATGGAAAGGGATATTGAAAAAAGAAGCATTCCCAAAGGCAAATATAGCGGCCATCCGGCGAAGAGTTCGACACCTGCTAGAATAAAAAGAGCCACACCGCCGCCAAAGAGTGCGCCTGCAAGCGACAGGATCGTGGATTCGAAAAAAAATTGGAAAAAGAGGTCCCTACGGGTGGCGA
>JAOZOG010000207.1:360-4096 GCA_029933395.1 Sulfurovaceae bacterium
GCTATTTCGATCAATCTTTCGTACATCGAAAGAGCCATGATCGCCACGATTCCCAGTGCGCCCACGCTGTAGGCGATCGCCGCTACGATCACGCTGAGCACCGAAAAAAGATGCTCCATCTGCGCAGAGGTGCCGCTGGCTGCTTCGTATCCCATGACGGTAAAATCTTTTTTTCCGTGGCGCAGCTTAAGAAGCGCAGATGTCTGGACGATCACCTTTTTGTTCATCGAAGAATCTTCGGACAGGATAAAGATACCGTCAAGCCAGTCGCTGGGCGAGAGGAGTCTTTGCATCAATGTGACAGCCACGAGGATCGTGTGGTCATAATCTTCCATGCCCACACTCCCTTTGGCAGCCAGCACACCCGCCACTCTGAATGGAATATTGGCTATCGTCAGGATCTTGCCTACAGCAGGTGAATCCGGGAAAAAATCCGCCGCGACCTTGCTGCCGATCACGGCTACTTTGCGCATTTTGGCACAATCTTCGTCCAAAAGCCCGCGTCCATGGGCCACCTTTAGATCCATCAGCGACACAAATGAAGGCTCCACACCCATTACATTCGATGGCTCGGCTCTTTTTTTCGTAGAAACCTGGAGCATATCGCTTCGCAACATCGAAACCGACTCGACGCCGTCGATTTTTTGTGCGATCGCTGTGGCGTCACTGTTTTCAAGTGTGCGAACCATTCCGATCTGTGCAGTTTTATGCCCCAACGCCACCAGTTCTCCGGGTGCCACTACGATAATACGGCTTCCGAATTTCCCGATTTCTTCGTGTGTCTTTTCGCGCATCGCACCGCTTACTCCACCCATCAGCACCAGCGAGAGCACCCCCAGCGCGATTCCCGCCATGGCGATGAAGGCACGCTTTTTGTTACGGCCGAGATATCTCCATAACTCCTGGGCATAGAGCCACTTCACAGCCGCCGCCTCAATGCCTCGAGCGGATCCATCGCCGCGGCCTCTTTGGCGGGCGACCATGCTGCAATGAGCGCCACAGCCATAGAAAAGAGTGTCGCGACAAGGAAAGATTCGAGAGGATACACCACCGGAATCTCAAGAAGCGGAAGAATATATTTGACACTGGCAAACCCGGCCAGAGTTCCCAAAAATGCGCCTGCAATGGCGATGACGGAAGCTTCGAGCAAAATGCGAACGAGAATCTGCCTTCTTGTAGCGCCCAGTGCGCGGCGAAGGCCGATCTCCCAGGCGCGGATACGGTTGTTGATGAGAAAGATGTTTGAAAGGACGAATCCGCTCACAAAAAGTGCCGTCAAAGAGGCGATGCCAAGAAAAAGACCCAAAGAGGCGCTGAGCATCGAAAGGAACTTTCTGATCACCTCGGGCGTGATCAGAAAATAGTCATCAGGCTTCAAAGTGCGACTCAAAATATTTTTCACATCACTCACTACACGATCGTAGTTGTCTTTTTGCGATACTTTGACTGCGATCGCAAAAAGTTTTCTGTACTCAGCCTGTATGAATTTTCGGTATGTGGGCACCGGCATCATGATCCGTTCATCCATACTCGTACCGCGTGGACTTTTACCCTTGCGTTTGTATACGCCGATGACCCTGAATGGAATTTTCCCGATCAAAAGCGTCTTTCCGATCGGATTTTTTCCACTGAAAAATTCATCGACGATATCGTGCCCTGCGACGACGACTTTGGCGAAATTTTTGAAATCTTTCGACTGAAAGAAGCGGCCCCATTCGCTTTCGTAGCCAAAATGCTCCAATGTACCGGGTGTAAACCCCTCCACCATCAGATGCTTACTGAAACCTCCCCTTGCGACGGTCATCTTTTTTACATAGAAATAGTCCACACTGCGCACCCCTTCTATCGTTCCGATCTTTTGGTAGTGCTCCATCGTGAGCTTCATGGGGATATGCCGAAACGATATACGGCTTCCGAAACTCGATCGTATCAAAATCGTATCCGATCCGAGCATGCTGATGATCCTGTCGGCTTTTAGTCGGCTTCCTTCGATCGCCGCAACGATAAAAACGAGCGATGCAATGCCAAGCACGATCCCGGCAAGAGCGAACATGCTCCTTCCTCTGTAAAACAGAAGAAAGGCGATCAGATCATGCAGATAGAATCTGGCCATCTTTTATCCGCACGATCCGCGTAGCGTAGGCCGCCATCATGGGATCGTGTGTTACCAGCACGATCGTCCGCCCCTCTTCGTTTAGATTTTCTAAAATCTCCATCACGTTTTTGGCGTTTTCGCTGTCGAGTTGCCCGGTTGGCTCATCGGCGAAGATGATCCTGGGATCGTTTATCAGCGCCCTGGCAATCGCCACACGCTGTTTCTGTCCCCCTGAGAGCTGATCTGGCATAAAATCGATCCGATCTTCAAGCTGCAGTTTTTCCAAAAGGGCCACAGCATCCTTTTTGGATTTCGGCGTTTTGGAATAGAGGGTGGGAATACGCACATTATCAAGAACGCTGAGGTATGGGACCAGATAAAAAGCCTGAAAGACAAATCCGAACATTTCATTGCGCAGGTGTGAAAGCGTGTCGTCGTCCAGAGTGCTTACATCTTTGCCCTCCAGCAGATATCGTCCAAAGGTTGGGCGATCCAGGCATCCTAAAATGTAAAGCAGCGTCGATTTTCCGCTTCCGCTGCTCCCCATGACGGCCACGAACTCTCCCTCTTCTATCCGCAGATCGACCCCTTTGAGCACTGTCGTCTCTATATCGCCGGTTTTGAATCGTTTGACGATATTCTGACACTCAATCAGCATGCCCGAGCGGCTCCATCAGTACCTTGTCCCCCTCTTTCAGGCCATGGGCGATCTGCGTGTAGCGAGCATCCGAAATGCCTGTTTCCACACTCTGCTCCACCACTTTCCCGTCGCGCTTTAGATATACAAAAAAACGGCCGTTTTTGAACTTCACGGCGCGGTTTGGCAAGCGAAGGACTCCTTTGTGGATTTCGACGATGATAGTGTCGTGTGTCGTCATCTGGGGGCGCAGAAGCCGGGCATTTTCAAAACGGTCGACGACGGCTATCTAGTAGACCACGCCGTTTTGAATCTCCGGCTGTGGATAGATCTGGGATATTTTTCCCGTAAAGTTCCTATCGGGCCAGCTGTCGACACTGAAATCGACACGCATTCCCTTTCGAATACACCCGATAGCCGTCTCGTCAACGTAGATGCGGTTTTCGATCTTTTCAGGATCCAGGATCTTGACGAATTTGGGGGCGTTGAGGCCTGCTACGACCGTTTCGCCCTCCTGTGTGGAGACATAGCTTACGATTCCACCAAAAGGAGCTGTGATCGTAGAGTAGCTGAGCCTTATTTTCGCCTGCTCGACCTTTGATTTGGCAGCGGCGCGGTCATGCTTGAAGTCGCTTTGCGCTTTCTGAAGCGACAGTTTGGCCTCCACGGCCCTTTTTTGGGCCTCTTTAAGCAACTCCTTCGCTTTTGTGAATGCCGCCTTTTTCATTACCGCTTCGTTACAGGCCGTACGGTAGTCGCGCTCGGATCCGCTACGTTTTTTGAAAAGTCGTCTTTTGTTGGCACAAAGCCACGCGGCTGTCTTCGCGTCTGATTCGGCAGCTTCCAGCGAAGCTGTCGCCTCCTTCACTCCCATTTTCGCCCTCTGAAGCATGCTATTAAGCCGTGCGATCTCTTTGGGGTAGCCCGCTTCAATCTTTTCGAGCTCCTCCTTGGCGATGCGAAGCGACATTCTTTGCTCTCGGTCGTCGATTCTGGCGATCAGA
>JAOZOG010000629.1 GCA_029933395.1 Sulfurovaceae bacterium
ACATCTGAAAAATTCGATCAGGCTGTGCATGAGAAAAAGATGGCCGGTGCCCGTCCTGATGCTCGCGGAACTGTTGAGCAGGAAGGGACTGTTGTAGTGCCTCACGAGAAACTCTATCTTGACATATTGGAAGAAAGGAAAAAGGTCATGTACGAAAGACCCTCTCTGCGGCCATATCAGCGTGAGATCGTGGACGAAGTCATGGCATCCATATATCTGGATGACCTGACTGTCGTAGCGGCCGCAACCGGTGCGGGAAAGAGCGTCATCATCAGCGAGCTGTGCGAGCGTCTCGTGAAGGAAGGAATGAGCGTAGCCGTGCTGACGAACATATCCGCACTGGTTCCACAGCTGTCGAAGCATCTGTCCGCGATGGGAATAGACCACAATGTCGTCAAAGCGGGTATGCACGACTGGGAACCAACGCGCTCCGTACATCTCGTGATGGAGCAGAGCTTCCACGAAAAGAAGAGAAAAGAGCTCGATCTGAAAGTGGACGTTCTGATCAAGGACGAATACCATATCGGAGTGAACGGAAAAAGATACAGGGAAATCATAAACGTGCTCGATCCGGACATGACGATAGGGCTCACGGCGACACCGCTGGATGAGAAAGGCTTCCTGCTGGCTCCGAAGGAAAACATCATCCCGAAGGGAACCACGGCGGAACTGGTAAAGGAAGGGTATCTCTGCCAACCGAAATACCTGATTCCGAAATGGGCGCAGAACAAGGACTATTCCAGTGTCAGGATGAGCGGCAACGACTATTCGGAAGTGGCGTTGAGAGAGATCATCGATACGCCGGAATTCACGGCACAGGCTATAGAAGCGATGGAACAAATAGATTTCGGAACCAAGCAGACGGCCGTATACTGCTGTGGAATAGAACATGCGGAGAACTTTGTAGAAGCATTGCGAAGGAAAGGATACGAATGCGATATCGTACATTCGAAAAGACCACAAAAAGAGAACGAATCGGCAATCGAATCTTTCAAGCGTGGAGAGACGAAAACATTGATATCTGTAAGCTCTTTGCTGATTGGATTCG
>JAOZOG010000630.1 GCA_029933395.1 Sulfurovaceae bacterium
TCTACTCCCGCTCATCCATTTCCAGTTCGTGATCATCATGCTTCTCGAACGCCTCTTTGACCGCTTTTTCATCCATTTCGTTATAGATCGCAATATATTCATAAATGTCCTCCATTGTGTCTGCTACCAGATCGTTCTTCGGGTTGTCGTTTCGCTGCAGGGCTATGCGGATCTTCCACATCGTACCTTTCAGCTTTACCGTGCGTGCGGGCATCTGTTCTTCGGGCTCAGGTTGAACCCGCCTCCCGTGAGTGGTTCTACCCAGGCGCCGTTGTTGATCTCGACTTTGGTATGTGAGAACTTGTAGCATCCCGGCTGCGACCGCATGCGGAATTTGCACGATCCGCACTTGAAGAGCGCATACAGGTCACGCTGCTGCTTTTGTTTTCTGGCGAGTACATCTTCGGGTATGCCGCCTATAAAATACTTCGATATGACAGCCTTCAGCCTCTCTCCGACGTCCGACTGCGCTCCTGAATGCGTACGGAAGCGGTTGTTGATGTAAACGTTCACACTCGATGCGCTTATGTTGCACTCATAGGCGATGTTCTCCGTCTTCAGCCCGGTCTGCTTCTTGAGGGCGTTGAAGTTTCGCAGCAGTGAGATGTTCGGGTTGTACTCGATGGGTTCTATGCGCTGCATCTCTCGCCTTTCAGGTATTTGGCCAGATCGCTTATCGTGACACAGCCGCACGCCATGGCACGGTAGATGAGTTCTCTTGTGAGTTTCGTTTTCATGCCGTCCTCCCATCTGTAATAAATTCAAACATATCATCTATGTCATCTGCATACTCAATGAAGTCTTCGTCGTAAACTGCATGATGTGCAGCAGCTTTTGCACCGGCCACAAATGCTTTTCTCATTTCCTGAACCTGTATATCTGGTGCACCTTCTGGTATAACTTTTTCTACAAAGCTTTTAAGATCATTTTGAAACGTATTCATGCCGTCCTCCTTGTAAAAGATGCCATTTCGTCATAGACGGAGAGCCTGCCTCTTTTGTAGGCTTCGTCCACGGCTTCCCTGACCTCTTCGGTTGTGTAGG
>JAOZOG010000208.1 GCA_029933395.1 Sulfurovaceae bacterium
TTAAAACCATTGCACGCGAAGGGGTGATCCGCTTCACAAAAGAGGGTCTCGATATCAGCTATACCAAAGAGGGTCAAAGGGTGCTGTACCGTCAGGACAGATTGACACTTGTTGACGGGAAGAAACAAAAGGTGATCGATCTCAAGAAGGATATTGGGACAAAGATGTTTTTTGTTCTGCTGAACAGTATTTTTCACAACAATATAAAACAACTTAGACAGTTTTTTACCGTTGAAAACAAAGGCTCCCGTACAACGCTTCTGCCCAAAGAGCCGATTTCGAAACGGCTTGCCAAAGTGGTCTATCAAAAAAAGAAGCGATTGGATTTTTTGCATATCTATATGAAAAACGGAGATTGGATATTCATTGAGCAGAGTAAATAGGTACGTCAATTTTATTATTTTTGGGTTCGCGGTTGTGCTCCTGTTGGCAACGGGGAGCTATACGCATATCTCTACTTCCCTGCTTTCCGTTCTTCCGTCTGGCTCCAACAAAGAGATCATCCAAAAATTCGAGACACTGCACAACAGCAAGGTATTGATGCTTGCCGTCAAGGGTTTCGATGATGCTGCACTGGAGAGAATCACAAAGATCGAATCGGCACTGGAGAAGAGCCGTTTTGTCGAACCCAAAAGATTCGTTTCCAATACTGCGCTGGAGGAGCACTATAATCGATACCGATACTATATCGATGAGATCAATGGCAGCAAAGTATCGAAACTCGATATGCACCAGACACTTTCGGGGATCTACGAAGAGATGACACACGCTTTTTTTCCTGTCGCTGTTGACCGATATGATCCATTGGGCATCTATGCCAAAACACCGCATACACCGGTGAAACTCCACCATAATCACCTCATATTAGAGGGGTACGGGTATCTAAGCCTTTTTGATATCGGCAGCCAGAATCTGGATGAGCATACGGAAGTCTACAGGACGATCAAAAGCCTTCTTCTGGCATACCCCCGGGAAGAGATACGCTTTTTCAGTCCGATCTTCTATTATGTGGAAAATTCTGAAGCGATCAAGACAGATGTCAACCGCATCATCCTTATCGCTACCATACTGCTGCTGCTTCTCTACCTGCTGATGCTCAGAAACATCTGGCTGCTCCTCAATACGATCACGACACTCGCCACCTCCTCGATTCTCGCAATCTTTGTCGTCACAGAGCTTTATCCGGAAGTGTCCATTTTTGTCATCGTCTTTGGCGTAAGTATCAGCACTGTCTCTATCGATTATCTTTTTCATCACTATTTTCACCACTATTATGATGAAAGGAAGCGGTTTAACAAAGAGGTGCTCTACGGATTTCTCACGACGGCGGGCGCATTTGCTATTTTGGCTTTGACTGATTTTACCCTCGTAAGGCAGATCTCTCTTTTTTCGATCATCTCTCTGGGTGTCTCCTATCTGCATTTTGCATTTCTCTATCCCCAGATTGGATTTAAGCAAAGCAAAGCTTCAGCGATCTCGCTCCCTTTGTCGAAAAGGCAGATTTCGTATCGGACGGTATTCGTTTTTTCCCTTCTCATCATACTTGCTTCGCCAAGTTGGATTCGGCTCGATAGCAACATTCGAAATCTTGATTATCGAAACAGCTCACTGCAGCAGACGGAACAATTTTTCAAGACGCATCTTCCTCAGGATGAGAGAGTAGCGATATGGATCGAAGCCGACTCGATCGATGTATTGATTCATCGTGCAAAAAAGGTGAAATCATTTGTGAAATCCGCTTCTATCCCTTTGAGTGGACTGGTCGACCGTGAAACTTTTGACGTGAAAAAGAGAGAGTCGGGAAAATTGGTACAACTGAAGCTTTCACTCTCCGAAGAGGCAAAAAAAATTGGATTCAGGGAGGGGTATTTCGACGATGCTTATTTGACGAATCTTGAGCAGCCTTTGTACACGATTGAAACATTGAAACACTATGATATTCCTCTCCTGAAATCCGGATCGAAATTCATCGCTTATGGTACAATCGACAAGAAGAGCCTCCCGTGCCTCTCAAGTTTCAAATTTGCCAAACCTTTGAGCGTCAAAACACTTTTTGAAAAGACAATGAGACAGAGCGCGGATCGCCTGATTGCACTGGGCTTGCTTGCGATTCTCTTTATTGTCGTGATGCTTCTGGTTATCGCAGGAAGAGGCGTGATTCGTGCTTTGACCTATCTTCTGTTCCCTCTCGCGGTGATTTTGCTCTATGCGCACTTTGTGCCACTGAATATTCTGCATATTTTTATGCTATTCATTGTGCTCTCTATCTCGATAGATTACGGGATCTATACGGCCAAAAGAGTGGATGTCGAAACGAAACGTGCGATTGCCTTTTCTCTGCTAAGTACCTTTGCAGGATTTGGCGTACTGGTCTTCAGTCAGATCAATGCACTCTTCTCTATCGGTATCATTGCCACTTTGGGGATTTTGGCCCTTTTTCTTCTGTTGATTTTTCTCAAAGGACCCTCTGATGTATCTCACGCTGCATAATGATGACGGAAGCCGGAACCGATACTGGATCGATCGGGAGTCTTTTGGAGATATGTCTCTGAGAAAGCATATCGGCTATATCCATTCAAACTCCAAAGAGCAGACGGCACTCGAGATCCTCAGAGCCTGCTACAGTGATGCTAAAGCCATTCTGCTCGACTCGAGCAATCAGATACTTCTCGAGAAACTCATAGCGCTGAATATCGGTGAATTTTCAAATCTATATCAGGGCAGAAATCCCTTCGAGGATGAAGATTTTCTGATGATGTTCTTTACAAGCGGTAGCACAGGAATGCCGGTCGGGGCATTGAAGACGAGGGAAAATCTCGAGGCGGAAGTGGAGTCCCTGTCAAAGCTGTTCAGTCAATATGAGATAAACAAGCTTGTAGTTACGGTTCCTTTCCTTCATATCTACGGGTTGCTGCTCGGGCTTCTCTATCCTCTTCATCATGGGATAGATATCGTGTTTAAAGAGCATTTCCTTCCCCATGATCTGCTCGAAGAGATCGATGCACATTGTATGGTCGTGACGACACCGCTCTATATCAAGGCACTCACAAAGCTGGAGCAGCCAAAAAAGCTCAATCGGTCACTTTTTGTCAGCTCGACCGCACCCCTCGATGAGCAGACGGCGCAACAGTTTATCGAACGGTACGATACTCATCTGATACAGCTTTTTGGTTCGACAGAGACAGGGGGTATCGCATACAAAGCAGATTTGGACAGACTGTGGACGCCGATGAGTGGCGTCAAAGTTACCGTCAATGAAAAGAGCGAGCTTCTTGTGTCATCACCTTTTGTTTCCAGGGTTTTGTATGAAGAGGGGATCAGGCGTCTGGACGGTCCATTCGAGACGTTTGATTATATCGAGATGGAGGGAGAGAGGTTCAGGTTGCTGGGACGCAGTTCCAAAATATTGAAAATGGCAGGAAAACGTTATTCGACCGTTCAGATCGAGAGTGTACTTGAGGAGACAGAGGGGATTCGAAAGGCGCTGGTTTTCGTCTCCACTGCTCCAGACTCATTGAGGGGCGAGCTCCTGGATATCACAATCGAGAGTGACCGTCCTTTCTCTATCCGGGAAATCAGGCGGATTATACGCCAGCACTTTTCGACGCTCAATTTTGCGATCGAGCTGAAAAGGGTATCCTCTATTCCCCTCACGCAGACGGGAAAGAAGATGAGGATCCGCTAGCGCCTTCAGCGCATCAACTGTGCATCGATCGCAGTTTCGAGGTTTTTGATCCATCCGTTGTAGTTGCTGTGGATAGTCCCATTTTGTGGATTGTATTTGAGGTTGGTACTCTTGACATATTTGATACTGTAGTTGCTGCCGCTATAGAAGATATTGACGATGGCAACATGGGTTCTCAATGCAAGTTTTCCACGAATAAGACCTTTCCTTACTCTGCTCATTTGCCACCCCAGTGAGTTGCCGGCACGCAATATGGCACTCTGCATCCTGCTGTATGATGTTGGTGATACCGCTTTATGGCTGACATTGTAGACCGGTGCTGTTCGACATCCGGTAAAGAGAAGCATCGTTATCGCAAGAAAAAGGCCCGTTTTCAAGAACT
>JAOZOG010000209.1 GCA_029933395.1 Sulfurovaceae bacterium
CATAATCCTTGTCATCGAGACTGTTGTAAATCAGAACAACCGGCTCTTTCAGCGCTGCGGCAATGGCACGGGCAGCCAAAGGATTGTGCCCCACATCGATACGGATATTCTCTGCAAAAGGATAAAAACGGCCAAAGAGTTCCAGTGACATCAGGCTGTCGATCTCGTATGGAAATCTCAGGAGATCAAGTGCCTGAAGTGCTACAGCCGCATTCTCTCCAAGAAAAGCAGGCATCCTTTTGATTGGATTACACGTTCAAGATGTTTGGATCCGGCTTCTGACAAACGAAGTGTCCTATCCGAACCCTGAACCCTGAACCCCGAACCCCGAACACTCCAATAAAGTACCGCCCCCTTCTCTCTGGCAATCTCTTCAGCAATTTTCTCCACCTCCGGATAGGGCTGCGGTGCCAAAAGTACCCTTTTCTGAATACTTCTGATCTTTGTCCGGGCAATCTCCTCGATCGAGTCACCCAGAAAAGCCTGGTGATCGATCCCGATAGGCGTGATAATGCTCAAGGCTTTATCGCAGACATTGGTCGCATCATATTCGCCGCCAAGCCCTGCCTCCAATATAATCAAATCACACTTTTCGAACACTACCAGTGCCAACAGTGTCGTGTACTCAAAGTAACTCAGTGCCTCACTCATCTCCTGCCCCAGAACGGAATAGAGCCTTCGATGTGCCTGCTCCAGAGTCTCATCATCGACATCACTGCCATCCAGCCAGATCCGCTCATTGAACTTCAGGATATGCGGAGAGGAGAAATGCCCCACAGAAAACCCACTCCCTGCTCTCTGCTCCCTGCTACCTGCTACTTCCTCCCTGCTCTCTGCTCCCAGGTATGCCAGGTGCGCAATCATCCGTCCGGTCGATCCCTTGCCGTTTGTCCCTACGATATGAATGGTTTGCGGATGTCTGATTTCGCTTTTGAGTCGGGCATAGGCCCGATGCACCCGAAGGTGATCGATCTCTTTGTAGTAGAGCGGTTTCGCGTCAAGAAAAGAAGAAAAAGAGGGGAGAGGCACGATGCTACTTCTTCGTCTTCTCCTCCCTCAGGACTCCTTCTGCCGCAGCATAGGCCAGGAACTGGTCGAGTGCCCGTGCCATACCGACACGGATCGCCTGGATACGCAGTGCCGAAGAGAGTGTCGAACTGGCACCGATATTCTCTTCGACAGTACTGCTGATGTTACGTCTGAAACCTTTTCCTTTTTTTCTATCCAGCCGAAACTGCATACGGATTGTCGCACGGTAGCGCGTAATATAACCGTTTGAATCATAACTGACCGGGCTGAAGCTTGTCCCGTTATAGGAGGCCGTGATGACACTCTCAGCTTGCGCTTTCGGGACGATTCTGCCCCCAAAACGGGTGATAACCATACGGTGCAGCGCATCTTTGACATAGACGGCATTCTCCGGCTCATCGGGTGCGACGATCACATTGACATAAACAGTATCGTCAAAAACATTTTGGGTGTAGTGAGTAGAAGGCTTGTAGCCGCATCCGGCCAAAAAAATCAATACAGCCATCGCTCCCGCAAATATGCCTTTTTTTATAAAACTCTTTTTCATTCTCTTTCCTCGTAATTAATTTGACATCAAGCCGGTTTCACAACCAGGTTGACCAGCTTTCCGGGAACAACGATCTCTTTGATCAGGCTCACCCCCTCCAGCCATTTACTGCCTGCCTCTCTCGCTGCTGCCAAAATCTCCTCTTTGGAAGCCTCCGCCGAAACAGTAATCTCGGTTCTCTTTTTGCCATTGATCGTCACTGCCAATGTGACCGAATCCTGCACGAATACCTCATCAAGGAGCGGTATCGTCACTGAGAGGTTTGCCCTGCCAAAAAGACGCTCACTCAACTCTGATGCGACATGGGGAATGATTGGCTCGAGAAGATTGAGAATGATATAGACCCCCTCACTCCAGACTGCCTCATCCTCCTGCTTATCCAGTGCATTGAGCGCTTCCATACAGGCTGCGATCAGCGTATTGAAAGCGAAGGAGCTCTCATAAACATCTGTCGATTTCTTCAGGGCATCGTAGACTTTGGCCCGTGCCTCTTTGGAGGCCGCAGAGAGTTTGCTATGCTCAATAGCAGGGAGTTCTCTATGTGTTGCCTTCTCTGCCCGACCATAAAGCTTTTTGATGAAGCGGAAAGCCCCTTCGACAGCGGAGTCGTTCCACTCAAGCTCTTTTTGCGGTGGCGCTGCGAAGAGAATAAAGAGGCGTGCCGTATCTGCTCCGTACTTCGCAATCAAAGCATCGGGGTCCACCGTGTTTCCTTTGGACTTACTCATCTTCGCACCATCTTTGAGTACCATCCCCTGCGTCAACAGGCGCTCGAACGGCTCATCGACATCGCACAGCCCCATATCTCTCAACACTTTGGTGAAAAACCGTGCATAGAGAAGATGCAGGATCGCATGTTCGATCCCTCCGATATACTGATCGACGGGAAGCCAGTAGTTTGCATCTTCCCTGTCGATTCCTTCTGACTCCCACTTTTTGGGGTCGGTCGCATAGCGGAACTGATACCAGCTTGACTGCACGAAAGTATCGAGTGTATCTGTCTCCCTTCTTGCCTCTTTACCACACTGTGGGCAGAGACACTGTTTCCAGGTCGGATGGCTCTCCAGTGGATTGCCCTCTCCGGTGATCTCCACATCTTCAGGAAGTGTGATCGGAAGATTCTCTACCTTTTCAGGCACCAGACCACAATCATCACAGTGCACGAAAGGGATCGGTGCACCCCAGTAGCGTTGCCGGCTGACACCCCAGTTTCGCAGTTTGTAGTTGGTCGTTCCTTTACCGATACCGCGCTCTTCAAAGATATTGATAATCGCCTCTTTGGCATCGGCACTCTCGGTACAGCTGAAACGCCCACTCTCTATCAACGCACCTGTACCGGTATAGGGAAGTGTTTCACCCCCTTCGATAACCCGCTTGATCGGCAAACCATACTGTGTCGCAAAATCAAAATCCCGCTCATCATGGGCAGGTACCGCCATCACCGCTCCGCCGCCATAAGAGGCCAGGACGAAGTTGGCTGTCCATACAGGGATCTTTTCGCCTGTCAACGGATGGATCACATCGATCCCCAGCGGATACCCCTCTTTCTCCGCCTGTGCACGGTCTCGCTCTGAGCTGTTGGCGATACGGCTGATAGCCTCTGCCGTATCGGGGTCAAGCAGTTGGTGCTCAATCAGATACTTGACGATTGGATGCTCTGCTGCCAATGCACTGTAGGTCACACCATAGATCGTGTCGGGACGTGTCGTGAAAACCTGATAGCTTTCAAATTTTCCGCCCAGCTTTTTCCTGCTCTCTTCGCTTAGTTCGAAACTAAATTCCAGCCCCTGTGATTTCCCAATCCAGTTACGCTGCATCGTCAAGACCCGGTTGGGCCACTTGCCCTCCAGCAGCTTCAGATCATCGAGCAGCTCATCCGCATATTTGACGATATCGATATAGTATCCCGGCATCTCCCTATGCTGCACTTCCGTACCACATCGCCAGCAACACCCCTCTTCAACCTGTTCGTTTGCCAGTACCGTATGGCAGGGTTCACACCAGTTGACGGTCGTCGATTCACGATAGAGCAGCCCCTCTTCAAACATCTTGATGATAAACTCCTGCTCCCATCGGGTATAGAGTGGGTCACAGGTCGCGAATTCTCTGCTTTTCGAGAAGGAGAAACCCAGCGATGCCAGCTCCTTGCGCATATAGTCGATATTTTCATAGGTCCATTTGCCGGGGTGCAGCTTGTGTTTAATCGCCGCATTTTCAGCCGGCATACCAAAGGCATCCCAACCGATCGGATGGAGGACACTGTAGTCACGTTTTCGATAGTAGCGGGCCAGCGCATCACCGATCGCATAGTTGCGCACATGTCCCATATGGATACGTCCGCTGGGATAGGGAAACATGCTCAAAATATATTTTTTATCTCTGCTTTGATCCTCCAGGGGCTCGAAGGCCCCTTCATCTTCCCAGATTTTCTGCCACTTTTTTTCAATCTCTTTGGGATTGTAGCCCATCTTCACTCCATCGCA
>JAOZOG010000631.1 GCA_029933395.1 Sulfurovaceae bacterium
GAAGTAATGGCTCCGGATGCTGGATTCGAACCAGCGACCAAGTGGTTAACAGCCACCTACTCTACCGCTGAGCTAATCCGGAACCTAAGAGGGTGTGATTGGGTCAATCACGGCGGAAATTATAGAGCAAAAAAGGTGATTTGTCAAGAGGATTTTTTCGGCTTTTTCGTTTTCTGTTCCGAAAAGGCGGTGCCGTAGAAGGTGAGGGTGCCGGCCTGTTTGGTTTCGATTTTCCCTTTGTCGAGCAGCTTTCTGAAACGTATCGTCGTTTCGTCGTCGAAGAGGGTTTCGATGTCCTCCATCGTCAGGGGGCGTTTGCGGAGGGTGGAGAGGATTTCGTCGTCGCTGAAGTTTCCTCTGGCCTCTTTCGCTTTGTGTCGGCCGGCGATGCGGATGGGGAGCGAAGGGTCGAACTTCTGGGCGATGGCGTGCAGCTCTTTGTAGCTCAGGGGCTCGATGGGGTAGGCCGGGGGGCGGTCGACGGTACCGATGTCGATGCGATCTGCGCCCAGTGTGGGAAGGATGCGATTGAAGGCTTCGATCTCTTCGTCGGTGGTGTTGATCCCTTTGACCATCAGGATTTCGAGGACCATTTCCCCTTTGTAGATCTTTCGAAACTGCCGGATCCCTTCGATGATCTTTTGCAGGTCGACCGAGCGGGCGGGGCGGTCTAGTTTGTTGAAACATTCGGGGGTGACGCAGTCGAGGGAGAGTTTGACGGTGTCGAGTTTTGCAAGCGTTTTCTGGATACGCGGCAGATGGATCGTCGATGCGTTGGTGAGGATGAGCGTTCTGTAGCCGTTTTTGATGGCGTCGATACGGTCGACAAGCTCGTCGAGAAAGGGGTAGAGGGTCGGTTCGCCGTTTGCCGTGATCGTGATGACGTCGATGTCTGGGTGCTCTTTCAGCGCCGCTTTCAGTTCGGTGACGATCTCCTCGACGGTGGGCGGGTTTTCGATGGTTTCCACCGGCTTTGCCGCTGCGAGCTCGCAGTAGAGGCAGTCGTAGTTGCACTGCTTTTTGCCGGGGCTGAGGTCGA
>JAOZOG010000632.1 GCA_029933395.1 Sulfurovaceae bacterium
AGCTCGTTGAAGACTTTCATAAAGACTTCGAGCAGCTGTTTCTCCCGCGCTCCCGCACTGGCGTCGGCTTTCTGGTCGATGTTGAAAAGAATCGTATCACAGGGGATGGAGACGGCCTTTTCGATGTTGCTTTTGAGCTCGAAGTCGTCGATCTTTTCCATAAAGATCTCACCCACTTCTCTTTCGTGCAATCTGCGGTTGGCGAGGATGTAGGAGAGAATCTTGAGCAGGTGCGACTTACCCGAACCGAAAAAGCCCGAAATCCACACCCCCACACTCTGCGTGGGCCGTCCGATGCTGCCGGCGTACTCCTGGAAAAACATGTCGAGCTTACGGTCGAGCTCTTTGGTGACGACATACTCCTCCACCTCCTGCTGAATGGCTTCGGGCGAGAGGTTGTCGGCTTTGATGACCCCTTCGATATTGCGGTAGATATCTTTTGCGAAAAGGGTTTTGATCACTTTGGTCTCCTTGTCCAAATATTGTTCATATAATAACGAAGATGGATGAAAATCGACAGGGCAAAATTATATTTTACCTCTTTCGATTCGTAATACAGATCACTTCTATTTCTCTTTTTCGATCTTCTCCACATCATCCCAATCATCTTCTTCATCCTCCAGTTCCGACTCCAGCCTGAGCAGTTCTATCTCATTTTGGATTTCCAGCATCTCCAAATACTCCATCCGTGCCTTATGGTATTGGTCATTCCAGTAGAAAGAGAGGTGCAACAGCGGATCTCTCACCGATTTCGGCGAGATGAACTCCGTCATGATACCCCCAATTTTTTTCAGCAGTTCGATGTAGCGTTCGGCGGCTTCGGGGTCGTAATAACCCAGCTGCGAGATGATGAGGCTTCCTCTGTCACCATCTTCTTTTAGCATCTCCCTGTCCAGCTCTTCGGCATCCTCGAAAATCCCCTCTTCGCTGTATCGGAAACCGATGATCGTCTCGATGAAAGCCAGCTCTTCTGGAGTCAGTTCGCCATCTTCCGTGGCAATGTAGTTGAGCATTTCGCGGACGTCGGTGTTGATGAAAA
>JAOZOG010000210.1 GCA_029933395.1 Sulfurovaceae bacterium
GAACTGCTCGGCACTCTGGGTCAGAGACTGCTGAAACTGCTGTTGTCTCATATCCTGTCCACGCATCGTCAGCATACCGGACATGGCATTCTGGAGCGATCTCTGCATCATCTCCTGTTGCCGGAGCAGCTGGTTCTGTTTGCGTGCTTCCTCTTCCTGGAGAAGGGCATCCATTTTCAATGCGATCGATGCACTGCTGTTAATGGCATTCTGTGCGGAATTGAAGAATCCAAGGCCTGTTCGTGCCGTAGCGGCCTGTGCTGCAGCTCCGCGTCCGAGAGCTTCCATTACAGGGTTTTGACGTGCCATATCGGCCTCCTTATGCCATATACTGTTTGTTTATCTTGTTCCTGACGTTTCTGATACGGTTGATTTCATTCTTCGTTTCACGCCACTGATCTTTCGCCAGACCCAACTGCTTCTTCGCAAGATCGAGTCCCTGGAATCCGAGATAGATGTTCGCAAGGGAACCAAGGCCCTGAACACCTTTCAGGAGGGGAGAGAGATACTGATCCTGCCAGGTTGGTTCCGGCTGCTGTTGAGGAATGAGGCTCTTCAATGTCGCCATTTTGAACACGTCATCCATTCCAAGGGAACCAGCTGCATTGAGATATGTCGATGCGGAATAGGGTGCCATACCGCCTCCCTGTGCTCCTGACCACAGGCTGTTGACGACATCCTGATTCGGAACGCCCCATTCGTTGCTGGAACCAACACCCCATTCATTGTTGCCGGTTCCGAGACTTAAATCTTTTCCTATGCTTTTTTCATAATCGAGAAGTGTTGGAAGATAATCGCCTGCCATTTTCTATCCTTTCATATAGACTCATCGGAACCAGCCGAAGCTGGCTCCGTGAACCTACGCCGGGACTACACTGTATTTCTGGACGAATTTGATCTTCTTGCCCATATCCCGGTTTGCCGATCTCGCCTGAGCAATCTTGTTAGCCTGCTCCTGCGTGATGCGCATCTCGTCCATAATACGATGGACGTTGATATCTTCGTCGACCTGCAGAGGCTCCTTCTGTTCCTTCAGAATGCGTACCTCCATATCCGTAAGCGGAACCGGTACGTCGAAAGGAATGCGTTTCATATTCGCTACTGCGAATTTCTCTTTCAGAGCCTCGTTGGATCGTGGAATCACGATATATCGTTTGGCTTTCGCCTTTTCCTTCACTGCTGCCATACTACCTCCTTACTTTTTCTTCTTCGCGCCAGGCTGTGTGACACCGCCTACGACGACACTCTTCTTCGGAATCGAAGTGATTTCGCCTTCACGCTTGCTGAAGATATAGATGTCCGAGTGGTTTCCCGCAGCGATCGCATCGTTGATCTGCTGAGCCGTAACGGTCAGGTTGCCGCCTGGCTGGATCGATCCGAGAGGAACCGTGTTGTCCGGAACCAGGATCGTGCGTCCACCGCTCACTTCGTCCTTAACGAATGTCAAGTCCATAATCTCGCCTGTTTTGTTGTAGATACTCTGCTCCTCGACCGCAGATGCGTCGACGATAACCAGACGCTCTACGAGAGGAGATGTTTCATATACGTTTACTACTGCCATTTCTTACTCCTTAATATGTCATCTTGGCGACGACTTTACCAACACGCTCAGGATAGAGGGTCTTGGCTCCGAGCCATGCTTTCCAGCCTACGGTACCGACACGCTTCAGCGGATCGCTTACACCGCCGGAACCAATCGCCTGGAATACGAAGTTGACACTGCCTTTGCCGCGAATCGGAACGTGAGCCGTATGCTCTGCGCCGAATACCAGCATCTCGACAGTATAGTCTCCGCCGCCATCGCTTGTCAGAGGAGCGTTCTCGCTCGTGATGACACGGACGACATTACCGAGAATACCGATCTCTCCGTCGAGGACGTTGGTTCCGGCGGCATACTGCTCTACAGGAACGAAATCGGGGTTTTCACGGATGACGTTTTCACAGATCATATGGATAACTCCGAGGAAGCTGCCCTTGACCGGTGTGGTTCCGTAGTTCGGAGAACTGGTCATAATCTGCTTGACCGGACGTGCGCCGGAAAGATTCAGACGATCGTAGATTTTCTTCGCAGCGTTGGCGAATGCCTGATCCTGGATACTGTCGTTTCCGGAACCATCGCCTGAAATATCTTCGAGATGACCTGCAGAGCTTCGATAGAGATCGCGGTAGAATCCGTCGATAACGGAACCAGCGACTTCACCCATCTGCTTGGTCGTTTCCTGAACAGTCCATCGGTTGTGGAACATTTCCAGCTCCTCAGTATACGGCATCCAGTCTCCGATCGGGAACACGGTGGTGCTCGTTCGGATGAGTTCCATCTTCGCTTTGCTCGATCCGGAGCTTCCTTCCGTCAGAACGAAGTCTTCATAATAGTTGTCCGGAGTGTAGATCAGTGTCTCTTCTCCGACAGTGATGTCGTTGCCTGTGAACTGCTGGTTGAGGTTTTCAGCCAGCATCAAATCCTTCATACGAATCCACTTCTCGAATTCGAGAACTTTCGATTCCTTCAGAGGCAGAGGTTTCTGCATCGTAGCGAATCGATCGAAGATCGTATTTTCAGAAATGTTTGCCAGAAGCATCTTGTCGATTAACGCCTGACGTTCTACGCCGAGGCCGTCACCGAGCGGTGATCCATAATATGCCATTGTTTATCCTTTTAGTCGAATAGCTTGTTTAACAGCTCTTCTTCGTAGGAATCGTCATTCCAGATACGCTTCTCGATATCCTTTTCCTTTCGGGGTTTGGACTCTTTCACCGTACTCTTTCTGACCGACACGGCAGGGCTTGGTTCCTTCGTCTGTGGAACTTCCTGCTGTGTACCGTTCACTACGTTCTGAGCGGCCTGTGCATACGCCTGGAGCCACGTCGCTGCAGGATTCATTGCCTTCAGCTTCACGGCGACAGGATATGCCTGGTCGAACTCTCCGGAGACGACGGAACCAACGAACATCGGGAAGATATCCGGTTTGTATATCTCCGCCTTGAAGGATTCGTCCAGGTCGTTGTAGACCTCGATGACCTTCGCGCTCTCTGTAGGATTGTCCTGCGTGAAACTCTCCCAGAACTCCTTGACGGGGTCCTGTGGCTCCACACTCGGATTGTAGTCCTGCGACGGTTTCGTCTCCTCGTCGAAGATGCTCGACTCTTCACTCTGCAATTCGATTCCAGCCTGTGAAGCGATATACTCCAATGCCTCTCTCTTTCCTGAGAGTGCATCAGCCAGAGCCTTTATATGCTCTTCGGACAATCCGCCATTCTCGATGATAGAAAGCATCCGCTTCTGCGGTTTGATCTTTCCCATCTCGATTTCGAGCTTCAATCCCTTCTGTGCGAGATTGATGAGCTCTTCGGCAGATTCGACCGGAATCTCTTTGCCTTTGAACTTGAGGACCGGGTTCTCGATAACGAGACCTGTCTGCTGGGGTGGTTCCGGTTGCTCTTCGGGCTTCTCTTCGGCTTGGCTCTCCTCTTCGGAACCAGTGGCCGTCTCCGTGCCTGAAAAGAATTCCTCGAATCCTACCTCCGTATCTACCTTGTCCCAGGCTTCGTCATACGCATTGGTTTCGGATGTCTCCTCGACTTGCGTTTCCTCTTCCTGTTCGGAACCAGTCTCCTCTGCAACCGGTTCTTCGGTAGTTTCATTTTCTTCTGTCGTACTAACGTCCACTTCTTGAGCGTTAGTTTGATCATCACCATCTAATGTGGGAGTAGATCGTAGACTCATCGTTTTCCTTTCAAGAGTTTTGCTCTATGAGGGTTTCCCCTGCCGTTATTGTATCACGAATCCAGTCACTGAGAATTTTCCGTGCGATGAGTTGGTGCTGTACACGCTCATTCGTCACATCGTCCCTCAACGCTATTTCCGTGATATCGCCCTGTATGAATCCGTTTACGAACAGCTCGACGAAGTCTTTGTTATCGAGCATATTCGACATCTTTCTCGCCCGCTTGACTATCGCGGATTCCTCTTCCGTCATTTATTTCCTCCCTTCGGCGCATTGGCTCCCCTGACCTTCGCATAGGCATCGGAGCGTGTCTTCACGTCGTCCTG
>JAOZOG010000633.1:0-429 GCA_029933395.1 Sulfurovaceae bacterium
TCATCTGGCCATTCTTGCCTTTTTGGGTGAAATCGTTATAGAGATCATATGTGCTGCTGTATTTCAGTTCGATGCATCCGGGATAACTTTTGATCTCCCTGAAAGCAATCAACCTGATCAGATCGATCCGTATCCTTTGCCACTCTCTGAACTCTTTCTCTTTCAGAGCCAGGACGATCTTTTCAGGAACGCCTTTTCTGCCGAGATAGTCAACTCTGGATACGTAGAGCGAAGAGAGTCCACCAATATCTCTACTGTTTTGTATGGAGAGATAATGACTGACAAAATCCAGAGCCTCGGTTCTGCCGATCTTTTGCAATGACGAGACATAGGCTTTGGTTCTTTTTCTTTTGGAGGCAATATGCAATATTCCCTTTTGGGTATCGATATGCCAGGGCTCGAACTGTTTGAGTGCACTCTGTCCCAGCA
>JAOZOG010000633.1:439-1036 GCA_029933395.1 Sulfurovaceae bacterium
TATTCTCGATTTCACTCTGCCCTATTTTGAGTCTCTTGATATTGATGATAAGAATATCGACGATATCGCCATTGGCGATCTGACTCTTCCCTTTACCCAAAATATCGGTATCACTGATGGTACCTGATTTCTTGAGCTGCTCAAAAACACTGTTGGGAATATAAACCAGTGATGCTCCCGAGTCAACGACAAACTCAAGCCGCACTTTGTTGTTGATGATCCCGGGAACATGGAAAACGCCGCCTCTTCTTGTCAACAGAATATCTTCCGCGCTGACGAGCGAAAAAAAGATAGCGATACTGAAAAAGATAACCCTCATTCGACTCCTCTTCTATTCCTGATTTTCTATTTCTAGATTCGAGTCACTATCATATCACGTTCCAACTGACAGGAGATCAAATCCTCAGCGATCCATAGATTCCCCCGATACTGTTCCCTGATCTCCTCCTCCAGCATCGAAAGTGTATATTTTCCATTTTCCCGGTAGCGTGGGCTGATGTGGGTGGCGATGAGATTTTTGATATGGTGAGCCTCGGCAGTTTTTCCCAGCTCCCTGGCTGTCGTATGGAGTATCTTGACAGGAAGGTGGTCGAAGAC
>JAOZOG010000634.1 GCA_029933395.1 Sulfurovaceae bacterium
TCACAGCCTCGATGAGATGGGTGATCTTCTGGCGGGTGACGTTGAAGTCTTTGGGATCGATCACCGCCAGGAGCTCCCCTTTTTTGACCGGTTCGTTCTCCTTTTTGGCAAGCGTCACGACTTTGCCGCCCACTTTGAACGAAAGCGTCGCCAGTCGGTCGCTTTTGATAAAGGCAGCGTCGCTGACCGCGTTGGCGTGGCGGTAATGCAGATAGTCGTAACCTTCCCAGGCAAAAAAGAGGACCAGGACCACGATAACGATAGTGCCGATGCGTTTGGACATGCCTTCTCCTCGTCGTTCTGTCACTGTTATGATATAAAGTGAACCAAATTCACTGAAATGGTAACTAATTCTTTCTTAAGTAAAGCTGGTATAGTATTCTTCAAAACGATTCATAATTCGACAAAGGAAAAGGGGTGAAAGAGACCATTCGCCAAAAGGTGCTCGAGACCAAACGCCGCATCATTCTCGAAGAGGCCGCCAGGATTTTCGAAAGCGAAGGGTTCGCGGCACTGAAAATCCAGGAGATCGCCGAAAAACTGGGCATGTCCGTAGGAGCGCTTTACAACATGTTCGGTTCCAAAGAGGGGCTCTATCTGGCCTATGTGGAGGATCAGATCCGTCGTTTTCAGGAGCAACTTGTGCAGGCGTGCGCCGCCTCGCCCGACGCCAGGGCGTGCCTGATCCATTTCGTGCGATTGAAATTTGCCGCCTTTTCGCAAAAGCGCAAAGCCGTCGAGGATCCGGCGGGCGGCGACCCGCTCTTTTTTCTCAAAACCAACAGCCGCCTGGCCGAAACGATCCGGCCCATCTACGACCATCTGGCGGCGCTTTTTGCCAAGCTGCACGAGAGCGAACCGCTCAAAGAGCGCGATTTTCTAAAAATCGCCCATCTCTTCAACGCCTTTACCACCGGTTACGTGGAGTACTGGCTCTCTTGCGAAAAGAGCCTGGACGAATCGCCCGAGACGGTGGTGGCGCGTTTTCTGGAAGGTATGAAAGCATGAAGGGCAAAAAGATTTCGCTGGTGCTCG
>JAOZOG010000635.1 GCA_029933395.1 Sulfurovaceae bacterium
ACTTTCTCGGAAAGCTGCTCTCCGAACCTTATGTACACTTTCTGCTGGCCGGACTGCTGATCTATTTCTGGCATACGATCGCTTCCGATGATCGTGAGAGCCGAACACCCGCCAAAGAGGTGATCCTGCCGATATCGCAGAAAGAAAAACTGAGCCGATCTTTCGAGCGGGAATGGGGTCGCCCGCCCAGGCCTGAAGAACTCGAACTGCTGCTCGATGAAGCTTTTCTCGAAGAGATGCTGATCGACGAAGCACTTGCGCTGAATATAGAGCGGCGCGATGCGAAGATTCGCGAACGATTACTCGAAAAGATGCGCTTCATTCTGGCGAATGAACAATCCCTTGCAGAGCCTGACGAGGCGGAGCTGAAAAACTACTATCGAGCACACCGCGAGGATTACCGCGACCCCCGAATGGTTCACTTTTTTCATATCTACGCCTCTCTCGACCGGGAAGCGGCACTGGCCAGGATGATCGAGCTGCTCGATGCCAACGATACTCCTCCCGCTCAGGCTTCTCGATATGGTGAAACGTTCGGACTCGGAAACGAAATCGGACCTATGGATATCGAAACACTCACAAAGCTGTTCGGAAACTATTTTTCCGGAAGGATCATCCGTCTGAGAACCGGAGTGTGGCAAGGTCCGATCCGCTCCAGGGAAGGTGTACACGCCGTCTATCTGATCGCCAAAGAGGGTGGAGACTACTTCTCCTTCGAGGAGGTAGAGGATCGCGTCTATCAGGATATGATACAGGCGCGCCGGAGAGAAGCGACGATGCGTGCCCTGAACAAAATACGCCGCAGTTTCCGCAAGCGAATCGAATGAAGCCACTCGTCACTGCACTCATCATCTGGATCGGCATCGTGGAGCTGCTCACGGCACATCAGACAGGCCTCTCCTTTCTCGAACTCCGGGAAATCGAAGCGGGCAGGATCGCCGTCAGCTACAGAAAACCTCTCGAAGACCTTCAAGCCAAAGCTATCGTCATCAATTATCCTGCCGGATGCACGAAGGAGGGAGAAGAAAATCT
>JAOZOG010000211.1 GCA_029933395.1 Sulfurovaceae bacterium
GTATGAAATCTACCAAGCTGTCTTTGGTGGTTATCGTGCCGTCGAAGTCGAAGAGAGCGAGCTTCACTATTGAAGCCTCTCAATCTTAAGATTTTTGATCAACAGGGAGCCTTTGCCATAATAAAATGTTCTTATCTCTATGCTCCTGTCGGCAAACTCTTTTGCTACTGTAAATTCATCGATCAAGTGACGAATATTGCCATCTGTACCATACAGGCTGCCCAATTTGATTCGCTTGGTATTGTCCTGACCAGAGATGACCACATCCCAGTCACCTATATATGTCTGATTACTCTCAGAGCTATTGTAGGTAATATCAAATTTGTATTTTCCTGAAGAGAGTACTTCGTAGGGCCCGAATGATGCCACTCCCCCTCTGCTTCCCGGCCTGACGAGAATAGAGGTTCCATTCTGCTCGCCAATGACTGAGGGTAACTCTAAGCCTTCCCATACTTTATTACCTCCTGGCAGCATATTGGGACTTTTATACATTTTTTTATCGATGTTGTAATTGTGGGTATTGATCCTATAGATAGCACCCAGCCTGTCTTTTTGGAGCAAATTCCCGTGTGTTACCTTATAGATGTCATTATAAAATTTTTCCAGATTTTTATCGAATAGAGTAGTATTTCTGTCCATTACTTTCTCTTCATACTTTACCGGAACATGTCTATACTGATGGCCTACTCTCCAGTCTGTATTTTCGATAGCGGGCAACTGGGAGAGAAGAGGGTCGGTCAAGGCACAATAGTCTATAAAGAAAACTTTGTCCCTGCGGCTCAATCCGGCCGTTCCAAGCCCTCCGCAAACAATACCTGCTTCTTTGGGCATGGATTGGCCCAATGTAGCAATTTTGGGCCAATGTCTATGTGGAGAGATAAGGCCGAATCGTTGGAAATAAAATCCTCTCTCGTCGGCTACACCAAGATAGACATTTCTATTGTCGTACGCTTTTCCCACAAAGAGAGGAGACGTACTTTTTGCACCAAAGAGTATCAGAATTGCCAGCACTGCATAGGTATATTTTGGTATCTCTATTTTGGACAAAAAAGAGACGATCAAAAAAGTTGCAACAAATGCAGGCACAGCAAAAAAGCGTCCCTGCATAAAATCTCCACCACTTTTGAAAAAATAGAGCAGATAGAGAATCAAGCCTATAGAAACTGCACGCATAATGCCTTGGCGCAAAAGGCCCAGTACGATGCCGATTGAAATAATGACAAGTGTGATGGGGTCAGCCTGAAATTGAACTTTGAAATATTGAAATCCTCTCTGTAGGTAATCCTGCAGCGGATATCCTGCCTGTAATTTTGCATAGTAGGTATTGGGAAAGAGGTGACCAAAATAGAAAAGAGAGAAGAGGAGCCATCCCGATACAATCAAAGCAGCGATCACAAAAGGAGATCTATTTTTTGATTTGTAACGGATAAGCAGATGGATCAGGATAGGAAAAAGTATCAAGGCATAATCCATTCTGTTCAAAAACAAAAACGCCATAGCAATATAAACAAGAGTCAGGGCCTGTTTGGAAATATCGTCTTTCAATAAAAGTATATAGATTATCCATCCAAAAAGAAGATAGGAGAGGGGATTCTCCAGACCGGAACTTGTGTAGTCTACAAAGGCTTTCGAGAAGAGAAGAAGAGTCAGGCCGATAATAGCGGCTGAAAGATTATGTTGCCTATGGGCATAGAGTATGATGATAAATATGGCAAGCATAGAAGCCAAAAGGGAAGTAGCAATAATAGTATAGTAGTAATCCCCTGTTATCCAAGTCAGAAAAGAGAGTAGAAAAAACCACGTTGGATGTGTAAATGCCTGTACTCTTTCACCAAAATTGTACACAAGTCCATCTCCGTGATGCAGGTTGATAATTTGGCTGAGTGAGATGAAGCAGTCATCGCTCAACCAGGCAGAATTGATCATGCTGTAGAGATAGAGGCCAAGCAGTACTCCAGCCAAAATGATATTTCGATAGCTTAGTATTTTTTCCATTGATTTATGACCTTTTTCTATTTCAATTTTACGATAGTGAGATTTTTGATAGTGATAGTACCTTTGCCCTCATAGAAAGTCCTGATCTCGACACTATGATTTGCAAGCTCCTCGGATATAGTGAAATTTTGACTGATCTTTCCCTCTTCGTTTTCAGTACCCATCAGTGCACCGGTTTTTATCTGTCTTGGACCATTGTCTGTAGCGACTGCAATATCCCAGCTGCCTACTCTCTCGGTAGTTGCTTCGGAACTTGTGTAGAGTATATCGAATCGATAGTTTCCGGCCGGCAGAACTGCATAGGGCCCAAATGAGATGACCCCATTTTTGCTCCCCTCCTTGACAATGATCTCAGAATCTCTTTTATCACCTATGACTGAGGGGAGATCCGAAGCTTTCCAGCTCATCGATGCTCCGGCATAGGCAAAGGGCCTTGTGAAGAGACCATTTTTATAATACAACAGATCGGTATCACCACAGGTATATACTTTGTCGGGTTTGCCATTGATAGCGATAATAGTATCTTTGTCCGGTGAATACTGATCCCTCTTTGGACTGTAATAGAGGATGAGCGCAAAATCATACTTATTGCGATACCAGTCACCGGTAGTAATCCAGGTTCTTGGAGACAAGTTATTGTAAACTTCTGCGACCGTGATATCGTACTTGCTCAACAAATAGGTGGATTTGCTTCGCCAATATTCGGCAAGACCATGTTCTACACCTGTCTCTTTGATGGCGTTATCTATGCACTGCTGAAGCGGAGGATAGTATTCACTATGTAGGGTAGTGCGCATCAGTTTTTTTCTCGCATCCATAAGAAGTGCAATCAATAGAATCACCATAAAAAGAGTAAGCAGTATAGAGTTGAATTTTTTGCCCCCAAAGAGTTTAAAAAAGTCCAAATAGACCGGCAGTAGAATGATGGGAACGGAAAACAGTGGAATCATATAGCGGTTGGCTACCAGCGGTACAGTAGAGAGTGACAAAACAAGTAGACTCCCCAGTTCCATAAAAATCAGAAAGAGTGATACAAATACAATAAGAGGAGCATTTTTATATTGATTATAAAAAAACGTCAACCGGTCCTTTAGAATAAATAGTATCATTGCCAGGAAAAGGGTGACCATCACGATAATCGTGCCCGTGGTAAAAGAGTGATATGAGTGGAGCAGTATTTTTTCAATACTCTTGAAATTGATTGGAAAGCTTTCCGCTGCCAATTCAATATTCTGTGCATTTTCATTGATGACCAGAAGCATGTGAATCTGCTTACCCAGCCAGATACTGAAACCCAAGGTCATGGTGAGTAGTAAAAATAGTCTGGTTTTAAGCTCCCTGATGCTCCAGATAATAAAAAGTCCGACAATAGAAGGCAAGACAAAATGTAATACAAAGAGTTCATCTGATGCGATCGTCAATGATGAAAGCAGAAGGATGAAAAAGAGATAAGATGCTTTGGCAGTCTCATCTTTGATTGTTTGCAGCAATAGATAGAAAACCAGCACTCCGATAATGAATTCGCCATAGTGAAAAGCGCTCACATATTGAAAACTCGATACGATCGTAGGAAACAGATAGAGTATGGCAAAAATGATCGAGGTGGCGGGGAGAGCGAAAGATTTATCGAAAAAGAGCGTATAGATTTTATAGACAGCGAAGAGCAGTATAAGCGATTCGAGAATAAAAAAGAGTGGGATTGCGTAATAAAAATCCTGAGTGATCAGATTGCTGAAAAAATAGAGCAACATGTCCGGAAAATAGTAGGGAGCAGGAGTCAATGACCAGCTGCTGTATGTGCCACCATTGACGATGAGATCTTTATAGAGCGAAGGGAGATAGAGCGCATCATCGTTGAAGACAAGATTGGTCATTTTGTGGGTGAAATACAAGCCCAGATTGATGGACCAGACAGATAGTATGATCAAATAGGGTAAGATACTTTTTGCCCTATTGAAAAAATTCATAGACTCATACCTTTAAACTTCCACTCCGGAATCATCCTGATGATCATCATAATATATCTCCATATCC
>JAOZOG010000636.1 GCA_029933395.1 Sulfurovaceae bacterium
ACCAGAATACCGGCCTGAATCGATATGCGATTTCATTCGACGCCGATCAGATCGATCCGGACATTTACAAAGAAGCCGGACATGGTGCCTTCATCCGGATCGTTTTCCCGACGGCGAACGACTTCTTTGCCGTTTCCGGCAAGCCGAAATTCGAGCTTGGAGAAAACGACACGCCGTTCACTCCACAGGTAAAGAGTCCCTCCTGGGGGCAAATCGAAGCAATCGTGGAGGGAACGCTTGGAGATTTCGAGGTTTCCCCCGATCAGATCGTTCCGCAGGGCGCGGGTTCCACCCTGGATGCGGACAAGCTCGATGGCTACGAAGCCAATGCGCTTCCTGTCAGCGGACCCGTTCAGAGTGAATTGAATGGGCTTTCGACGAGAATCGATTCGAACGGAAGCGCAATCAGCTCCCTTGATGGCAGAATGGACACGGCCGAATCGGATATCAACTCTCTCGAAGGGCGCATGGGCAATGCCGAAAGCGACATCAATACGCTCGAAGGACAGATGGATACTGTTGTGGATGCCCTTGTTCCGATTGGCGGAATCATTCTTTGGAGTGGCTCTTCTGTTCCGGCAGGCTGGGCGCTCTGTGATGGAAACAATGGAACCCCGGACTTGCGTGGAAAATTCGTTTATGGTTCATCCACTTCCGAAATAGGTCAGACCGGAGGAAGCGCCAACGCTGTTGTTGTGAGTCATTCTCATTCTGCTACTTTCTCTGGAGATGAATTGCCAGAGCATTCGCATTCTCTTTCGAAAAAACCCATCGTATATGTTGAAAGTGGTGGTATAAAAGATATGGGCCAAGGTGAATACTGGGATGATATATCTGTTTCGACAGATTCTGTCTCTGCCGGAACACCAAGCGGTACTGTAACAGTGTCTTCTACTGGAGAAGATGGCACAAATAAAAATCTTCCTCCATATTATAAACTGGCTTATATCATGAGGATTGCATAACCTATGAGACGGATGGGAACCCCCAGGGAGCAGGAAGAATGGCGGGGAGGGGGCGACTATATTC
>JAOZOG010000637.1 GCA_029933395.1 Sulfurovaceae bacterium
CTGACTGTCGCCACATCCTTGAGATAGACGACCGATCCGCCGTAATTGGCCACGATGATCTTCTCGATGTCCCCGGTGCTTTCGATTCCCTTCTCCACCCCAAAGAGCAGCAGCCTGTCGTCGCCGGTTTCGCCGTCGATGTCGGGCGTTTTGACGCACAGCGATTTGACGGCCTTTACGATCTGCCCCAGCGAGAGGTGGTAGCCGCTTAGCCTTTGCAGATCGACTTCGATGTTGTACTGGGGCTTCTTGTCGCCGATGAGACGGGTAAGACCCACATTTTCGATGCGGTTGATCTTTGTCTGAAGCTCGGTCGCTTTCTGGTAGATCTGCGTCATCGAAACCGATGCATCCTTTGGATACAGGGCGATCGAAGCGATGGCGACATCCGTGTCGATGTCGAGGGTTTTGACGATCGGCACGACCCCTTCGGGCAGAGCGTCGAGGTTTCGCATCACGGCGTTGTAGAGTCTGAAATCGGCTTTGTCTCTCTCTTCGCCCAGGAAGAATTTGACATTCAAAATCGCCGCGTTGTCCCGGGCGATGCCGTAGATGTCTTCGACCCCTTCCACTTCCCGAAGCCGCCGCATCAGCGGCTCGACGATCGTTTTTTGGATCTTTGCGGCCCTGACTCCCGGATAGGGCACGATCACCGCGCCGCCGGCTACGACGATCTGGGGGTTGGCCTCCCTTGGGGAAATCTGCAAAGTGATATATCCCATGACGATGATCACGAGACCGATGACGAAGGTCAGCGGATGTTCGATGAAGCCTTTCGCAAAACTTCCCGCGATGTTGGTCTTTTTGGATTTCTCTGTCGGCACCGTTTCTATCCTTTTGGGTCTATTATCGATCTGTCGCCCGCAAACCCCCGCCATAGGCTGCCCGCGATAAAATGTTCTATCAAAAGAGCCTTCCGATTTTTCTGAACCCATACAGATAGAGTATGGCGCCCAACACGATCACGCCGCTAAAATAGGGCCAGAGGTCCACGAAATCGGTGCCTCTGAAAAAGATGCTTTCAGCC
>JAOZOG010000212.1 GCA_029933395.1 Sulfurovaceae bacterium
AAGCCTTTTCCCAAAGAGGTATCCGCGTCGGTGTCTGCAAACCTGTCGAAACCGGAGTCATCGATACCCCTGTCGACGCAAAAGCACTGCTGGAAGCCTGCCAAAAGATCAATCCCTCTTTTGAATCACTCGCGCCCGAAGCGATCACGGCCTACACTTTCTCTCTGCCGGCTGCACCTTTCTGCGCCGATACCGAGAAAGTAATAAAAACTGAAAAGATTCTTGAAAAGATCGAAGCACTGCGCTCGCACTGTGACCTCCTCATCGTCGAAGGAGCGGGCGGCCTGATGGTTCCGATCACACAGGAGTTTATGATGATCGACCTGGCAAAGCAACTGGATGCCAAGGTCCTGCTGATCACCCCCAGCCGCCTGGGCTGCATCAACGATACCCTTCTCTCTCTCGAAACACTTACTTCCGGAGAGATAGATTTTGACTGGTGCGTCAATCTCTATGAAGACCGTGAGAACTTTGCAAAAGTAACTCAACCCTATTACGACGTAGCCTATCCGGAGTGGTGGTCGATCCAAGAGGGGTTGGAAAACTATATCGATCGTTTTTTCTAAAACAACTCCGGATGGTCTTTTTTCAATTTTTTACCGAACTGATAGGCACCCTCCCGGGTAAAATGTCCATTATCGAAAAAGAGGAACTTCTGATTTTCACTCGAGATGATTTCACACCCCTCGAGGTCCTTTCCGCATTGTGACGACATCATGTCGATGTAGTAGATACGATCGTTTCGGTAGGATGGCGTATCGAAGAGTGCTTTGAGCTTCCTGTTCTGCTCGATACGATAATCATTTTGATATTTGCGGCCGACCTGATTGAGATTGCCGTTGTGCATATACCGTTTGACGATATTGGGCACCTGTCTGACATAATCCATTTTGGGGCCAAAGAGATAGATGGGTGCATCTGAAAGTTCCCGTATCTCCCGGAGTGTCTTTTTCAACTGCTCCGGATCGAGTACTGTCCAATTGTCAAAGAGATAAATTCTATCAGCCGTTTGCCACTTCTCACTACTAAAATTTTTCTTCTTGATATCCATACACGTTTCGACTTCCTCCTTGCTGTTGGGAAGCGTACCGAAATTCGAACAGTGGAAAGACGTTGGCAAAAATGTGAGATTCAACTTTGAGCCGTTCTCTTTCAATGCATAGATCAGATCGATACCGTATGAATTTCCCATAATCAACACATGCGCTTCACCCTCTTCACCCTTCAGGAGTTTTTCATCCTGCTGACCGGACCAGTATCGATTGCGCTCTTTCAAAATCTCCTCGGCAGAGAGTTGAAATGCCTGCGGATACCTATCAGGGAATCCTCTGAAGCCCCAGGTATTGGCAGCGATAAAAGCAAGCAGTAACATCAGGCTGGGAACGATGAAGGTAAAATGTGTCTTGGAGTCATCGCCCCGTTTCAGGCGCCAGGGCCTTTCAACATACTTCCACAAAATAAAACCCAGGAGAAACGAGAGCAGAATAAAAACAACTTTTTCAATCTCCGTAATCGGATTGAATTTCCAGTATTTGTAGTAGACAATCAGGGGCCAATGCACCAGATAGAGTGAGTAGGAGATCAGTCCGATACCAACCGCCGTTTTGCTCCTCAACATACGCCCGACAGTAGAAAACTTGGAAGCATAGATCACCAGAGCTGCCCCCAGAGCCGGTATCAAAGCCCAGTAGCCGGGAAACTTCATCGTATCGGTAAAAACTAAAGCATTGTAAAGTATCATTCCCAGGCCAAGAAGCGTCATCACATCATAGGCATATTTTTGTCGTGGCTTGAGTGATTCGGCCCAGATTACCAAAGCACCGATGGAAAATTCAAAAACACGAAAAGGAAGCATAAAAAAGGATGCTGAGGGATTCTTTTCAATCATTGCCTCACTGGCATAAACAGAGACAAGCGCGGAGATGAGTAAAAAAATCCATATCACTTTTTTGTTCCTGAACCACAACATCCCTACCAATACAAACGGCCAGATCAGATAAAACTGCTCTTCTACCGACAGCGACCAGGTATGAAGCAGCGGTTTCAGTTCCGCCCCCGCATCGAAATAACCTGCCTCCGACATAAAAAAGAAATTTGAGAGTGACATATTCGCATAGAGGAGGGATTGTCCAAATCTTGACAATTCAGCAGGCGTAAAGAGTTGATAGGCAAAGACAAAAGAGATCAGCAGCGTCACAAAAAGTGCCGGAAAGAGCCTTCTTGCCCGCCTGACATAAAAATCAAAAAAAGAGAAATGCTTCTTCTCGACATCGAAGAGTATGTTTTTGGTAATCAAATAGCCCGAGATAACGAAAAATACGTCGACACCCACAAACCCGCCGGGTATCCACCGATAACCGGCATGGAACAAAATCACGGCCAGTACCGCAACTGCGCGCAAGCCGTCAATGTCCGAAATATACTTTTTTTCTATCATTCCACTCTTTATAAAAACATTTTTTCTAAGCCATAAATTACCATAATTATACCTTCCCTTCAATCTATTTTTCATTGTCGGGATAATCCCACTTTTCCCAACCCTCTGCTATAATCATAAAACGATTCGCAAAGGCAAGACAATGCAACATCTTATCGACACCAGCAATCTGAGCGACAGGCAGATCGCTGATATATTGAGTGATGCAGCGACATTCAAAGTCCAGAAACCGATCACTCTGCTGCGTGACAAACTGCTCATTACCCTCTTTTTCGAGAACTCCACCCGTACCCGCAGCTCTTTTGAGGTCGCAGCCAAGAGAATGGGGGCAGCGGTGGTACATCTGGACCCTTCCAAGAGTTCCACCAAGAAGGGAGAGACACTCGAAGATACCTTCGCCAATCTCTGCGCGATGGAGCCTGATGGTGTCATCATCCGACACTCGGAAAACGAGACGCCCGGCAAACTCGCCAAAATGGAGATGACTCCCGTGATCAATGCGGGGGCAGGCAACTATGCGCACCCCACCCAGGCACTGCTCGATCTCTTTACGATGCAGGAGCATTTCGGTGATGTCAGAGGCAAAACGATCGCCATCGTCGGTGATATCGTCAGCTCCCGCGTCGCAAGTTCCGGAATCCGCCTCTTTACAAGGATGGGAATGAATGTCATTCTTGTCGCACCGGAACCCTTCATGCCCCAAAGCACCCTGCCGCAATATGAAAATCTGGAAGCCGTACTCGATTCTGTCGATGTCATAATGAGCCTGCGTGCCCAGCTGGAGCGCCATGCTTCACCGATATTCGATGATTACGATGCTTATGCGCAGCACTACTGTCTCACGCCGGAGCGACTGGGCGACAGAGATATTCTAGTCCTGCATCCGGGCCCTGTGATGCGCAATATCGATATCTCCGATGCCATTCTCGGGGACCCCCGATGCAAAGTCCTCGAACAGGTTAAAAATGGTGTCTATACCCGAATGGCAATACTCAAACTTCTTTTGCTCGACGCATGAGTTATCGGGGGTGGCTCGGCCACGACGAAGGTATCGAAGCAATCGACAGATTGGGAAGGGAAGGGAGGCCTTTTCTTTTCATTCTCTCCTACGACAAGCAGAAGATCTTCGCCCAAACACTCGATCAACTCGACAAAGATATCTTCTACAAAGTCAAGAAAATACGCAATTACACACCTGTCAAGCGTCACGCGCCCTATCGACTCTCCAAGTCCCCTGTCACATTGACCACCTACCGAACCGCTCTTGAGAAAATCATCGACGAGATCCGTTCCGGCAACACCTACCTGCTCAATCTCACTTTCAAAACACCCATTGAAACTGACTTGACTCTCAGAGAGATTTTCAACCGTGCCCGGGCAAAGTACAAACTCTACTTCAAAGGAGAATTTGTCTGCTTCTCTCCGGAACGATTTATCGAGATCCAGGAGAATACGATCGCGACCTACCCTATGAAAGGCACCATCGAAGCCTCTCTGCCCAATGCCAAAGAGAAGATCCTCTCCGACCCCAAAGAGATGGCAGAGCATGTGATGATCGTCGATTTGATGCG
>JAOZOG010000638.1 GCA_029933395.1 Sulfurovaceae bacterium
GATAGTGTACACTTAAGTTCGCAAATTTGAGATAGACTTCCCGGTGCAAAAAAAGAGAAAGAAGGAAGTCTATCCGTGAAAAATGATAGCGAAATTTTCAGGGAAATTCTAACCGGGTTCGTAGCAGAGGAGGATCCGTTGCTATCCATGCTCAAATGGATGATGGATCAGTTGATGCAAATCGAAGCGGAACAGAAAATAGGCGCATCCAAAGGAGAGCACAGCAGTGAGCGTAAAAGCCATTTCAGCGGATACCGTCCCAGACGGTTCGATACGAGACTGGGAACGGTTTATCTGATGATTCCAAAGATCCGTAAGGGAGGCTATATTCCTTTCTTTATCACCGAAAAACGCCGAAGCGAGCAGGCATTGATGGCGATGGTCAAAGAGGCCTACGTCAACGGTGTGTCGACTAGAAAGATCGAGCGCCTGGCCAAGCAGATGGGGATCGAGAACATTTCGGCTTCCCAGGTATCCCAGATCAACAAGGGTCTCGACGAGCAGGTGGAGGCGTTTTGCAGCCGTAGGCTGGAAAAGTCCTATCCCTTCGTCTGGGTCGACGCACTGTATGAAAAGGTCAGAAACCCTGAAGGCCGCGTCGTCTCCACCGCCATCATGATCGCCTACGGCGTCACGCTGGATGGCCGACGGGAAGTATTGGCCATCGAGCCTTTCAGGGCCGAAACGGCAGAGACCTGGAAAGCTTTCTTCGAAAAGCTCAAAGCGCGAGGGGTGGAGGATATCGCTCTGTTGATCAGCGATGCGCATTTCGGAATCCAAAAAGCCCTGAAGGAGACATTCATCGGCTCCTCCTGGCAGCGGTGCAAAGTCCACTTCATGCGCAATATCCTGGCCCATGTACCGCCAAAGAGCAAGGAACGCTTCGCCGCCAGACTCAAACAGATCTGGCTGCAGGAGAGCAAACAGGATGCGATGACGATCGCCGAAACCATTCGTGAAGAGTTCGGGAAAAAATTCCCCGAAGCGATCGAGGTACTCGATAGCGGCATAGAGGACTCTTTGCA
>JAOZOG010000639.1 GCA_029933395.1 Sulfurovaceae bacterium
GCTCCATCTTTACCGCGACACGGTGCCCCACCCGGGCTTTTCGATGCTGCTGGATGCGGCCAGAACGAAAAAAGAGTGGTTCGTCTTCACCTCCAACGTCGACGGCCAGTTCCAGAAGGCGGGCTTCGACGAGGAAAAGATCGTCGAGTGCCACGGAAGCATCCACCATCTCCAGTGCACACGGTGCGACGCGGGCATCTGGAGCGCGGAGGGGGTGGAGATTCCCATCGACATGGAGAGGTTTCAGGCCCTTGAATGGCCCCATTGCGAGTGCTGCGGCGCCACGGCAAGGCCCAATATCCTGATGTTCGGCGACTGGGGCTGGGACAGCTCACGCACCGATGCCCAGCAGGTGCGCTTCGAAGATTTCCTGCAACGTGTCATCGTCAAGCACCTGGATCTCGTCATCGTCGAGATAGGCGCCGGCACTGCCGTGCCGACTGTCCGCATCACTGGCGAGCGCATCGCCAAAGAGCTGGACGCCAGACTCATCCGCATCAACCCCCGCGAGCCCCAGATCGACCCGCACCTCGGCTGGGGCCTGCCGATGGGTGGGCTGGAGGGGATCGAGGCGATCACCTGCTGACCGAGACGATTTGCTCCTTTCTTTCATTCGTAATAGTATATTTTTCCGACATTGTTCGTCGTATCAAGAATTTGCAACAACAGGCCGCTCGGATAGTAGTAATACTCCTCTTCATACCAGAAAGAGCCGTTATAATAGTGTTGCGCTCCTATGCGGGTCAGGTTTTCGTCATATCGATACTCCGTTCTCTCCGAATCTCCGTCAGACACCATCTCTTCGAGAACCAACAAACCCGTTTCCTCGTCGTAAACATACGAATAGTCGGCTCGACCGCTGCCGTCACTGACCGTTTTGCTTACGATTTTTCCCCGTTCATCGTAAGCATAGGAACGGTTTTGGGTATATGTACTGACGATCGAGTCGTTGCTTTCGTATCGGGTTTCCCTGTAGAGGGATACGATGTTTCCATGAGTGTCCACCCGGCCGAGGGTTGTAGA
>JAOZOG010000640.1 GCA_029933395.1 Sulfurovaceae bacterium
CATTGATGATGTCTTCGAACTTGAACTTCTTCTGACTCTTCTTCAACTCATGGAAAGCTCTGAACTTGAGGAATTCATGCTCTTCATGTTCATCAAGATAGGCACTTGCTTTGTCCAGCAGTTCATAATCGTAGAGAAGGTAGAGATATGCTTCCTGTGCTTTGGGGTATTTCTCCTGATACTCTTTGAAGAGTGCAAGATTCTGACCCGGCGAAAAGACTTTTTTCGTCACATTGGCTATCTTCACGAAATCCATACAGCCCAGTTTCAGTGCGGAGACGAAATCATTGAGTATCTCCGCGCTCAGTCCCATATCTTCTTCATGCACGGCCCGTGAAAGCATCACATGCAGACTTTCGGCATCGAATATCTTGGCATATTTGCGTGCTTTGAAGAATGTCTCCCTGCGGGCGAATATGTCGAGGGCTTCCTTCTGTACAGGTTTGGAATACTGTGAAGAGGATTTCATGACCTCTTCAACGAATTCAGGGTCATGCTGCAGACGGTTCATTCTGTTCTTGATCAGATACTGGTTGCCTTCGCTGAATACCTTGGACATCTTGTTCTCTTTCAGGTCGACATACTCTCCGCTTTTGATCTTGTTGATGATATTGAGTACTTTGGAGAGTCTCGGATTCAACCCTTCTACCGTATCATGTACGCTAAGGGAGGACTTGCCCAGGAGTACCGCCGAACCTTTGACCTCCTCCATCATATACTTCTGCTCTTTGGGTTCGTTGACAAGTGACCAGTAGAACGCATCGTCGAGTGTCAATGCGTCTTTCTGCCATTTTTTCAGTTTGAAGTAACCCTTCAGCGAATAGAAGATCATATGGACCACTGTAAACAACAGCAGCAGACCCATAGGCAATATGACCCAGACCGCTACAGGGAAATTGAAATTGATCCCCATGAATTCCACAATGTAGTTATTGGGGTTCACCGTATACGTCAAAGCAGCCGTAATACCCATTAATGTCAATGCAGCAAAAATGTATAGCCCGAGTCTCATGTTCT
>JAOZOG010000042.1:0-5349 GCA_029933395.1 Sulfurovaceae bacterium
AAATGTAAGATTTTGCAAGAGACTCTCAAATCCTAGCCATAGCTAAGATGAAGTGGCACTAAACCATTACCCCAAGAAAAGGAGGGAGATTGTTATGTATCTGTTTGCATCAGAAGCAGTTTCGGCGGGACATCCCGACAAATGTGCAGATATCATTGCGGATTCGATCGTCGACAGGGTATTGCAGCTCGATCACCGTGCCAAGATCGCCACAGAGATTTTTCTCAGCGGGAAGCATATCGTCATCGGCGGCGAGATCAAAAGTGAAGCCTCTCTCGATTCCAAATTCTACAGAGCTGTCGCCAGAAAAGCCTTGTCGCAGATAGGATACCCGGAAAAGGGGTTTGAAAAAGGAGAGACACTTATCCCGGAGGAGACAGATATCCATCTCTATATCAGTCAGCAGTCTCCCGATATTACGATGGGTGTTGTCAAAGAGGATGATGAGATTGGAGCCGGGGATCAGGGGATGATGTTTGGTTATGCCTGTAGCGAGCGATCGGACTATATGCCTTCGGCTCTGATGTATGCAAGGGAAATCAGGGATGTATTGTATGCCTATGCGCTTAGGCATCCGGAAACTTTCGGCGTGGATATCAAAACAGAAGTCGTGATGGATTATGAGAGTAAGGCAAATTTTGATAACTGCAAGCCAAAACGAATTGTGAAGATCATCGTCGCGATTGCACACAGTAAGGCGATCGATGAGGAGGAGGTTCGCAGGCTGGTCAAGAAAATTATTGCAGAAGGTGTCAGATTTGAAGAGGGGTATTTTGATGAAGAGGCAACGGAGTTCTATATCAACAATACCGGAAGGTTTGTCACACATTCGGCCATAGCAGATTCCGGCCTGACCGGCAGAAAAGTGGTCTGTGATACGTATGGCGGCTATGCTCCCATCGGTGGCGGTTCGCAAAGCTCGAAGGACTACAGCAAGGTAGACAGATCGGCTCTCTATGCCGCCAGATGGCTGGCCAAACATATCGTTGCAGCCGGACTGGCCAAAAAGGCACTGGTACAGCTCTCCTACGTGATCGCAGAACCCAGACCGATCTCTGTGACAGTTGATATGCAGCACACTGCTTTGACAGAGATGAAAGATGAGGAGCTTTCATCCATAGTTGCGGAGAAGTTTCCGCTCACTCCCAGATGGATCACGGAAAAGTTTGGTCTCGACCGACCGGGTGCGGAGCACTTTCTCTATGCCGAAGTTGCAGCGAAGGGACAGATCGGATATGCGGAGTATCCCTGGGAGAAGCTGGATGAGCTGGAATGGTTCAAGACGCTACTGTCGAAGTAGTACCGGAAACTCGACATTGCCAATCCAAAAACCCAAATATCAAAAGTGACATATGATAATTCCTGACTATCCTCATTCGCGGACAATCGAATCCCTGGCAGAAGCACTGGAGAGCTCAAAAGAGGGATTGGATGATGCTGCTGCAAAAAAGAACCTCTCCCGCTATGGTCCGAATGAAATCAGAGAGAAGAAGCATAATCTTTTCAAGCTTTTTCTCGCGCAGTTTGCAAGCCCTCTGGTTTATATACTGGTATTCGCTGCGATACTCTCTTTCTCTTTGGGAAAAAGAGAAGAAGGATTGCTGATACTGCTGATCATTCTGATCAACGCCTCTATCGGATTCTGGCAGGAGGTCAAAGCGCTCGCCTCTATCAAGGCACTCCGAAAACTGACTGAGAGCAGGGTACATGTCAGACGTGAAAACCGGGTTTTTACTCTCTCTTCGAGTGAGATCGTGCCCGGAGATGTCGTCATTCTGAGTGAAGGAGATATTGTACCTGCCGATATACGCCTTTTTGAAACCCACGGATTGGTGATCGATGAATCGATCCTGACAGGAGAGTCTGTCCCCGTCCAAAAGGATGCAGGTCTGATCCTTCCGAAAGAGACACTCCCCTATGAGATGGACAATATGGCACTCTCCGGCACCACTGTGACCAGGGGCAGCGCGGAGGGGTTTGTCGTTTTTACTGCGGAAAAAACCTATCTTGCATCGATTGCCGGGAAAGCGAGAGAAGCATCGCCGGACTCACCACTCACCAGGGCACTGGAAGTTTTTGTCAAAAAGCATATGTCTATCCTGCTTGTGATGATCACACTGACTGCCGTCCTTGCCTTGTGGCAGGGCAGAGAGATCATCGAAGTGCTCTATCTGATTATCGCAGAACTGGTTTCAGCCGTACCGGAAGGGTTGCCGATCGTCGTGACACTGGTACTGACGATCGGTGCAATGAGACTCAGTGCCAGGAAAGTCTATATCCGTCATCTGCCTTCTGTCGAAACACTGGGAAGCACCACCGTCATCGCTACGGACAAGACAGGCACGATCACCCAGGGCAAACTCAAAGTAGAGGAGGTTTTCTCTCTTCATGAGACCTTTGCACAAACTGTTTCGGCGCTTGCCAACGAATCGGTAGAGGGGAAGGGAGATCCGGTGGACAGGGCCCTTGCAGTCTGGGTCGGGGAAGCGTATGACGATATCAGAGAGAAGTATCCGCGCGTCAATCTCTATCCTTTCGACACCCGATACAGGTTGATGGCAAGTTCCAATATCGTTAAAAAAGAGCATAAACTGTTTGTCAAAGGTGCCTTTGAATCGCTCAAACAGTTCGCTACCAACAGGGAGGATTTTGAAGCTCTGGAGAGAGAGCATGACAGGATGGCCGGTGAGGGGTTGAGGGTCATCGCGCTGGGTATGGGAGATCATACGACGGATGATATCGCGCAGTGGCAGATCGAGATTGTCGGGCTGGTGGGTTTCCTGGACCCTCCCAAAGAGGGTGTGGCAGAGGCGGTACGAACAGCACAGAGGGCCGGAGTCAGAGTGATGATGATCACAGGAGACAATCCTCTGACCGCAGCAGCTGTCGCAGAAGCCGTTTCCATATACAAAGAGGGGGACCGGGTAGTCACCGGCAAAGAGCTCAATGCAATGGATGATCAAAAACTCCGGGAGATCCTGCCTGTGGTGACGGTCTGGGCAAGAGTGCTTCCGGAGCACAAGTATCGTATCGTCAAGATGCTTCAGACGGAGGGGGAGATCGTCGCCGTGACGGGAGACGGGGCCAACGATGTGCCGGCCCTCAAAGCTGCGGATCTGGGGATCGCTATGGGAGAGGGCACCGATGCAGCAAAATCCACTGCCAAAATGGTTCTGGCCGAGAACAATTTCACCGTCATCGTCGATGCAATCAGGCAGGGGCGTGCCATCGCCGGCAATATCCGAAAAGCGATCTATTTCCTTGTCTCGACGAGTCTGGATGAGGTGATCCTCATTACCGGATCGATCCTGATGGGGCTGCCGCTGCCGCTTTATCCTGTACAGATTCTCTGGATCAATCTTGTCGCTGACAGTGCGCTGGACAAAACCTTTCCGTTTCTGAAAAGTGAAGAGGATGTGATGAACAGGCCGCCTACCAGACTGTCTGAACAGTTTCTGGACAGGGTACAGCTGCTGCGAGTACTCTATGCCGCACTGGTGATCAGCCTGGGTGCACTTTTCGCCTATGTCTGGATGCTGGAGCAGTATGGAAAAGAGCATGCCATATCCACACTTTTTACTCTGTTTGTCCTCTCCACATGGATCAATGGTTTGCAGTCACTCAAGGAGCATGAGCCTTTTTTGAAAAATATCAGGAAGTCACTCTACATCAATCCCTATATTTTCTACGGCATAGGGGTCGGACTGGTCCTGCAGCTCTGTGCTATCTATCTGCTTCCGGATGTGTTTCATACGCTTCCGCTGGATGCCCAGTCACTTACCGTGATCGCTTTGATGTCGCTCTGGGTCTTCGGTATGATCGAAATGCGCAAATGGATCGAATATCTCTATGGCAAAAAGAGGGTTTACCGCCCCTGAAAAAACCAGTAATGTCAGAGATGCTCTTCAGATACTTCCTGGCTAAATTCCGATCTCTTCGCCATGTTTGACGATATGCGCCTTCTTTCCCAAGCGTTCCTTTATTACTTTTTGGAACACCTCCTGCTTGTCTCTTTCTCCGTGGATGAGGAAGATTTTATTCAGTATCGTGAATTTCTTCATCCACTCTATGAGTCCGCTTTGGTCGGCATGGGCAGAAAACCCATTGATGGTATGGACTTTGGCTTTGACGACGATCTCTTCACCGTAGATTTTGATTTTTTTGGCGCCGTCCACGATTTTGCGCCCCAGAGTACCTTCTACCTGATAGCCGACGAAGACCAGCGCATTTTTTTCATTCCAGAGACGATGCTTGAAGTGTTTTAGTATCCGGCCCCCGTTGCACATACCTGCACCCGCGATAATGATACATCTGCTCTCTTCGAGATTGATTTTCATCGAATCCTGTACTCTGGGCGTATAGTGAAGGTAGGGGAAATCAAAAATCGTACCGTCACGCTTCAAAAAGTCGTTACAGCACTCACTCAGCTCTTCGTGGTACTTTTTGTAGATCTCCGTTGCACGGATCGCCATAGGTGAATCCAGAAAGATTTGGCAGGGAGGCAGGTCTCCTCTGTTGTACATCTGTTTGAGGAGGCAGAGGATCTCCTGCGTGCGTTCGATTGCAAAGGAGGGGATAAGGACGTTTCCGTCATTTTCGAATGTATCCAGGATCACCTGCTGCAACTCCGTATCACTCTCTTCGACCCCTTTGTGGTTCCTGTCCCCATAGGTGGATTCGATGAAGAGGACATCCGCCTCTTTGATAGTATCGGGGGAGGGCATGACCAGGTCATCGTCATTGCCGAGGTCACCACTGAAGAGAAGCTTTTTCTTCGCTCCTTCCTCTTCGAACATCACTTCGATGATCGCCGAGTCGAGTATATGTCCGGCATTCTTGAAGTTGACAAAGATGCCATTTCCCAGATCGATCTGCTGGTCATAGCTGGCGAAAATCATCGGCCGATGATAGACTGCACGTACATCACTGGTTTTGTAGAGAGGTTTTCTTACCTGCTTTTCTTCACCGCGGCGTTGTGCTTTTTTGTAGCGTGTTTTGTACTCCTCCTCCATCAGATGTGCACTGTCGAGCAGAACCACTTCGGCGAGGTCCATTGTCGAACGGTGTGTTACGATCGTACCCCTGAAGCCCTCTTTGACAAGCTTGGGGATGCGTCCCACATGATCGAGGTGGCCGTGTGTGATCAGCAGGAAATCCACCTCTGCCGGATCAAATCCGAATACTTCGTAGTTGCGCTCTTCGACACTCCCCTGAAACATACCGCAATCCACCAGAAGCGTGATACCGCACTGCAACTGCAGTAGATGACAGGAGCCGGTCACGACTTCCGCAGCGCCGAAAGATTGTAGATAAGCCATCAAATCCCCCTTTTTTTTCTTTACGATTCCT
>JAOZOG010000042.1:5449-11914 GCA_029933395.1 Sulfurovaceae bacterium
TCATGAAGTGCTGTCGGGTCAAGGCCGGTACAGTAATAAACAGTATAATATGAGGATGAAAGAGGAGAAATGCAGGATTCAAAAATTTGGCGCTATATCGACAGTGGGATCGGCACTGCAGCGTGGAATATGGCTGTCGATGAAGCGCTGCTAAGCTGTTTCAGTCAGGGTGACCTTCCGATACTTCGTCTCTATGGCTGGAAACCGGCACTCAGTCTCGGACGTTTTTCGGAACCCTCGGAAAACCTTGATATGGATCGTATAAAGAGAGACGGGATTGGCTGTGTGCGCCGTATCACGGGGGGAGGGATATTGGTCCATGGGGACGATCTCTCCTATGCAATGATTCTTCCGCGTTCATTTATAGCTGAAAGGGGAGTCAGGGAGAGTTATCGCTATCTTTGTGGCTTTCTTCTCAGGCTCTATGGGGCACTCGGCCTCTCTGCCGCTTTTGCACAGGAGAGGGCGCTGGCAGAGAAGCAGACGGATATCTGTCTTGCAGGCAGGGAAGCCTATGACATTGTAATCAATGGAAATAAAATAGGGGGCAATGCCCAGCGGTACAGTCGTCAGGCGATGCTGCAGCATGGTACTATTCCGATAGATTTGGACAGGGGGCGATTCGAGCCACTGTTTCTGAAGGAGTCAGGCTTGAAAGATGCCGCGACACTTCGCAGGGAGCATAGTATGATGGGGCAAGAGAGGCTCAAGGCATTTGTGCTGGAGGCATTCACTGAAACATTTGGTGCCCAAGTCCAAAAGGATGCTTTGCGAGAGGATGAGCTGAAGCTTGCCGAAAAACTCTTGCAAGAAAAATACACGAAAGAGAGATGGACGATCGATGCAGAAGATATCCTACAACAAGCCTGAGTGGCTGCGCAAAAAGATTACCCTCAGTGCACTGCGCGAAGTGGAAGAGATCATCGCCAGAGGGAAGCTGCATACGGTGTGCCAGGAGGCGATGTGTCCCAATATCGGCGAGTGCTTTTCCCGGAAACAGGCGACTTTCCTGATCCTGGGAGACCAGTGTACCCGTCGATGCACCTTCTGCAATGTCTCCAAGGGAATGCCCCTGCCTCCTGACCCCAAAGAGCCGGAAAATATCGCGGAATCGGTGAGGCTGATGGGGTTGCGGCATGTGGTCATCACCAGTCCGACAAGGGATGACCTGCCCGATGGCGGTGCAGCACATTTCGCTGAGACAGTCCAGGCTATCAAGGCATACGACAGCAGCATCGTCGTCGAACTGCTGATCCCGGATCTTCAGGAGAAAGAGGAGGCACTCGATACTATCGCCCATTGCGGTGCAGAGATTATCGGACACAATCTTGAAACAGTACCGAGACTCTATACTATACGAAAAGGGGCGAAGTACGAGCGTTCTCTTCGGGTACTGAAAAAACTCTCAGTACTCAATCCCCACATTGCGACCAAAAGTGGCATAATGCTCGGCCTTGGCGAAAGGGAAGAGGAGGTGCTTAAAGTAATGCAGGATCTTCTCGATACGGAGTGCCGGCTGTTGAGCATCGGGCAGTATCTGGCTCCCTCTTCTGAACATACAGAAGTGCTGGAGTTTGTCAATCCGGAACGTTTCGATTATTTTTGTGAACAGGGCTTGGAGATGGGGTTTGATTATATTCAGAGTTCGCCCTATACGCGAAGCAGTTATATGGCGGAGGAGTATTTGAAGTAATGTAAACTATTGATTTTGATTGGATGAGGTTTTGGTGTTGTCAGGAGACAACACCCTACGTGGGGCGCGATATTTATATCATTGGTTGTAGGGTGCTGTGCCCCCACAGCACCACCTGTTCTAGAAGAGCTCCACCAATTCAGTCTTATCCACCTTCATCAGGTCTTTTTCCAAACCTTTGACAAGTTTTTCCTGTGCAGCAGGGGGAACTTTGCCAATAATTCTTGCGTAAATGGTCTCCGGTATCGCCAGATACCATTTGACACCTTTTTCATTGACGATATCAGTAATATCCTTTGCGATCTGCTGGACTACCTTCTCTTCCACTTCTGCTTCGATCGTATGTTTTTCACCGATACTGCCGCGGGAGAAGGTCCCCCGACCCTGACTGCCGCCTTTGAACCTGCCGGCCTGGTCGGTGACGATCTCGTGGAGTTTCCAGTGGGTTGCGACATAGTCTCTGTTGTCGATCAGGTCGAGTTTGACATTTTCCGGTTTCAAGCCCGCTTCCGCCTCGAGATCACGCGGCGCAGCCTCATAAACTTTCAATTCACCCAGGTTGGCCAGGATGAGGATTTCATTCACTTTCATTGCAACACTCCTTAATGTAAAAATATATTTATTATAACATAAATTGAGTCAAAGAGGCGCAGGAGTTTGCCGTTTTGTACCGTTTTGACTCACTGCTGTTTCAGTTCAGCCAGCCAGGCCTCCATATCTGCATCGCTGGGCATACGCCAGTCTGCCCGGGGGCTCAGGTTGATCGTACCCACTTTGGGGCCGTCGGGCATACAGCTGCGCTTGAACTGCTGGGTAAAGAATCTTTTGATAAAAAGCGTCAGCCATTTTTCGATCGTTTCTTTGTTATATTTTTCGTCAAAAGCCATCTCGGCGAGGAAAAGCACTTTGGAAGGTTTCGCTCCATATTTAATAATATGATACAAGAAGAAGTCGTGCAATTCATAGGGGCCTACGATCTCCTCCGTCTCCTGACTGATCGTGTCCTTGCTGTGTGGCAGTAACTCCGGGGAGATGGGGGTTTGGAGAATATCGTGCAGGATCGGGGCGATCGATTCATTTTCACCAAAATATTCGATGACATAGCGTATCAAGGTCTTCGGGATTCCGCTGTTGAGTGCATACATACTCATATGGTCACCGTTGTAGGTGCTCCACCCCAGGGCGATTTCGCTCAGGTCGCCCGTACCGATCACGAGGCCCTCCTCCTTGTTTGCCATATTCATTAATATTGAAGTTCTGGCTCTGGCCTGCACATTCTCATAAGTAACAGTGTGCTCTTCTCGGTCGTGTCCGATCGCATCAAACTCTTTCAATGAGAGCTCAGTGATATCGACCTCCTTGAGTGTCACACCGAGCGCTTCGCAAAGTTTCACGGCATTGCTTTTGGTGCGGCTGGTAGTACCGAATCCCGGCATTGTGACGGCGATGATATCTTTTGTGTTCCACTCCATAATCTCGAAGGCTTTATGTGTAGAGAGCAGGGCGAGGGTGGAGTCGAGTCCGCCGGAGATACCGATGACCGCTTTTTGGATATGGGCGTGACTCATCCGCTTGATCAGGCCGTGTGCCTGGATATCGGTGATCTCTTCGCACCGGTGGGATTTCTCCTTTGGGTTGCCCGGAACAAAAGGATGCGCATCGATCGTTCTCTCCAGTGATTCGAGTGGGGGCAGGGTGCCGACCGGGATGGTTCGCACCTTCTTTCTCCTGGCATCGGTGAAGCTGGACTCGGCCAGACGGAGCCAGACAAGCTTTTGCAAGTCTACATCTGCCGTGATGAGCTGGTTGCCAAGCGCAAAACGTTCAGCTCTGGCAAGAAGTGAACCATATTCACAGATCAGCGCATCCCCGCCGAAGACTGTATCGGTTGTCGATTCGCCGACCCCACTGGAGGCGTAGGCATAGGCACAGATCGCGCTGGCACTCTGCCCGCGCACGAGACTCTCACGGTATTCCGCTTTTCCGATCAGTTCGTTGCTGGCTGAGAGGTTGAAGATCAGGTTGGCACCGTTGGCTGCCATGTGGTCGCTGGGAGGCGTAATTGCCCAGAGGTCTTCACAGAGCTCAACCCCGAAAAGCATATCAGCACCGTCCGAAAAGAGCAGATCGACCCCGAAAGGTATCTCTTCGCCCAGAAACTGCGTCGTTGTCCGTACGATATCCCTGCCGCTGACAAACTGCCGTTTTTCATAGAACTCTCTGTTGTTTGGCAGATAGCTTTTGGGTACGATACCGAGTATTTTTCCCTTCTGTATCACGGCGGCACAGTTGTAGAGGCGGTTGGCATCGAGCAGGGCGAAGCCGACGATGGCTATAGTATCGATGGTACGACTCATCTCCAGCAGGGATTCAAATGCACGGTTCTGGTCCGTGTAGAGTGTCTGCTGAAAAAAGAGGTCACTGGCACTGTAGCCCGTCAACGCAAGCTCGGGAAAAACGACAACAGCAGCTTTTTTGCTCTGTGCCTCTTCAAGGAGCGTGATGATCTCTTTGGCGTTGGCCTGCGGATTGGCGACGGTGGTACGATGGACAGCTGAGGCGATGCGGTAGAAGCCGTGCATAATGAAGCCTTTGTAGATGGGGATTTTTGATTTATTTTGGTGGGCTTGGAAAGCCCACCCCACGAGTTATTATGCGGGTGACTACTCGATCTCTTTCTCTTCCAGGACACGGATCTCTTCGATCACATCATCCTGAGTGATTGCATCGAGTGTCGCGAAGCTCTCGGCATCATCCTCTTCTATAGCGCCAAAGACGGTATGGACACCATCGAGATGAGGTGTCGCGACAAAGGTGATGAAAAACTGGCTTCCGCCGGTATCTTTGCCTGCGTGTGCCATAGAGAGCGATCCTCTTCTGTGCTTGACACCGTTGTCCGTTTCACATTCGATCGCCCAGCCCGGTCCGCCGGTTCCCGCCATTGCAGGATTGCCTGAGGGTCCGGAGTGCGGACAGCCGCCCTGTGCCATAAAGCCGGGGATGACACGGTGGAATTTGAGATTGTCATAAAAGCCGGAGTTGGCGAGTTCAGCAAAGTTGGCGACGGTATTGGGTGCTTCATCAGGGAAGAGTTTGACCCAGATGGTGCCTTTGGGTGTTTTGACGCGTGCATACTGGAGTTTTGCCAGCTCCTCTTTGGGGAGATCGTATTTTTTCAATTTTTTTCCAAACATTCTGTTTAGTCCTTCTTGGTAAAATTTAGGGTATTATTATACCAATATTTATTGAGGGGTTGGAATGAAATTATGTGTAGCATTGGATCTGCCTTCCGCAGGTGAAAATATCGCGCTGGCAACAGCATTACACGACTACGATATCTGGTTGAAGATCGGTTTCAGGAGCTATATCAGAGATGGACGGGCATTTATCGATACACTCAGGCAGATCAATCCCGACTTCAGGCTTTTTCTCGATCTGAAGCTCTACGATATTCCCAACACGATGGCAGATGCCGCCGAAGAGATCGCCGAACTGGGAGTCGATATGTTCAATATCCATGCCAGTGCAGGAGAGGTGGCGATGCGTACCGTGATGGAGCGGTTGCAGAAATTCGAAGCGCGTCCGCTGGTGCTGGCCGTCACAGCACTGACCTCTTTCGATGAAGCAGGCTTCAGGAGCATCTATGGTGCAGGGATCGATGAGAAAGCGGAGCAGTTCGCCAGAATGAGCTACGAAAATGGCTTGGACGGTGTCGTCTCCTCGGCTTTTGAGAGCAGGGCGATCAAAGCGGCGACATCCGACAGTTTTCTTACGCTCTGCCCCGGCATCCGTCCTTTCGGTGAAGATGCAGGCGACCAGCAGAGGGTCGCGACACTGGAGCTAGCACGGGAAGAGAAGGTGGATTTCGCTGTAGTAGGAAGACCGATCTACAAAGACGAGAATCCGGCGGAGAAGGTGGCGAAGATTTTAGAGAAGATGTAGGTCGAAGTCTCCCGACCCCAACAATAAAACAAACCTCCCCAAAAAGTGAGGAAAACTCGATGCAATTCGATATTGATACCAGCGGAAAATTTGCCGATACCTTCCTGATGATCAGAGACATCCTGCTCGCCTTCCCGGAAATTCGTGAACAGAAAAATGCCAAACAGACCGCTTACTACGATGCATACAGTGCCGTCTGCTTTCTACGCAGTGATGAGGAGAAGCTGACACTCGCTCTGGCCAGGGGAGCTGCACTGCTTCCAAAATTTCCCTTTCTGAAAGGAGAGGGGAAGATTGTCAGGCATCTCTATTTCAAAAGCCCCAGCGAAGTGGACAAGAGCCTGATCGAAGCGATCATCCAGGAGACACTGATGCTCAATCTCGAAGCCAGTGAGCTGAAGAGGCTCAGAAAATATCTGTAATTCTCTATCGCTATCCCAAATCTTTCGGGAAGTAAAAAAAAGTTATACTTTCTTATGGAATTAACAGATAAAAATTATGAGAAAATGATCAAAAATCAGGATAAACCGGTATTCGTAGACTTTTATTCACCGACGTGCGGGCCTTGCCAGGTTCTTCTCGGTCTGATCGAAGAGAGATTGGAAAAGTATGGAGAGGAGCAGGGTGTCCGGGTGCTGAAGTGCGACGTCTCCAGGAACCCGAAACTGGCCGATGCATTTAAAGTACGATCCGTGCCTTTTACTATCGCCGTACTGCCGGATGGAAAACTGAAGTATCCGGAGCTTGGACTCAAGGATGAGGCCTACTATTTTGGGATTATCGATAAACTGGCCGGAAAAGGATCATTTTTCAGCCGACTGTTTTCGTAA
>JAOZOG010000042.1:12014-14623 GCA_029933395.1 Sulfurovaceae bacterium
ATACGGGTAAAAGAGCGCAACTACTATCCCTATGTCGATGATCCGGAACTGGAGTGTATGCTGATCCGTGCGCAGGAGATGGCGCGCTATGTCGAGGGGGGAGAGCTTGACTGTGGCTTGACCGGATTGGACTGGATCAGGGAAAACCGTGCCGACGTGGTGGAAGTCTGCGAGCTGATCTATGCCAAGCAGAGTTTCAAGCCGATCAAGTGGGTTTTGGCCGTCAAGGAGGATTCGCCCTACCAAAGCGTCAAAGATTTGGAAGGCAAAACGATCGCGACGGAAGTGGTCAATCTGACAACCGATTATCTGGAGTCTCATGGTGTCAAAGCCAACGTCGAGTTCAGCTGGGGAACCACAGAAGTCAAAGTCCCCAAACTGGCAGATGCCATCGTCGAGATAACAGAGACAGGCTCATCCCTGAGAGCGAACAATCTCAAGATCATCGATACGGTTTTGGAGACGACGACACGTTTTATCGCCAATAAAAAAGCCTATGAAGATCCGGAAAAAAGAGCCAAGATCGAACGGATCATTATGATGCTCCAGTCTGTCATCGATGCCGTTCCCAAGGTTTGTCTGATGCTCAATGCGCCGGAGAGAGAGCTGGAGAATATTCTCGAGGCACTCCCCAGTGAAAATCCGACCATTTCCCACCTGGCAAAGGGTGAGTGGGTCGATGTGATGGCAGTTCTGGACAAGAGGACACTCAGGGATGTGATCCCCAAACTCAAAGGATATGGCGCCAAATCGATCGTGGAGATACCGGTCAGTAAAATTATTGCGTGATTATTAATCTTCAGGGATTACATTCTATACATGTGTGTGGAATGAGAGAGAAAGTGAGCTGCCCATCTTTACTTTTCTTCTTTTCCTTGATTTGTCGGGCGTTTTTAACTACAATATCCTTATCTTTACCCATCCAGTGTCATACCGTATCATAAAAATGGGAGGGAAAATGGTGAGCCTTTATCGCAAAAGAAGTGCTTCGCAAAACTATAAAAATGGGAGTCAGGATGAAAGATCCGATGATCATAGAGAATACCATTACCAAAGAGAAAATACATAAGAGTCAACCGGTCGATGAAGAGGTGATCTTCGATGGGGGCGTGATGATTACCGAGACCGACCCCAAAGGTATCATTACCTACGCCAACCGTAAATTCAGAGAGATGACCGGCTTCACGAGAAAAGAGCTGATCGGTTCCCCTCACAGTATCAATCGTCACCCCGATATGCCCAAGGGAGCGTTCAGGGGAATGTGGAAGACGATCGCTGCCAAAAAGGTATGGCGCGGCTATGTCAAAAATATGCGAAAAGATGGCAAGTACTACTGGGTACTGGTCTACATCCAGCCCAAACTCGATGAAAATGGTGAGATCATCGGCTATATCGCAGGAAGGAAAGTGGCGTACCCCGATGTCATCAAAGAGATGGAGGAGCTCTATGCCCAGCATTTCGGCGATGAGCATATCGATGATGAGATTTTTCAGTGCAGTTACGGAGAGGTGCTGCGTCAAAAAAGTTAAATCGGATTTGCGAGTGAGCGTATGAATATCTATCTCCATACGCTGATTTCCATTCTTGTATTGGCACTGATCATACTTTTGGTCGTTTGGCTGCGAAAAAGAGGTATGTTTCAGTCGGAGCATGGCCTCCTTTTTTCGAAGCTTGTGACACAGGTGACACTGCCGGCACTGATCTTCGATGCGCTTGCCCGCTCGAGTGTCGAGTGGCGTTATGTTCTCCTGTTCATCATTATGATTATCTCCGAGATCATACTTCTGATGATCGCCTGGATAGCCGGCAAGCTTCTCAGGCTGGAGCGCAGTCGGATGGGGTCATTTTTGCTGGTATCGGCATTCGGGAGCTCTTCACTGCTGGGGTATGCCCTGATCGCCGAGCTTTTTCCCGGAGAGAGTGCTGCGATAGCGGAAGCGACGATCGTCTCGGAGCTGGGAGTCGGACTGCCACTCTTCACAATCGGTGTAATGATTGCGATCTATTATGGCAATCCGGAAAAAAGTGAAACCGGACTGCTGGAGGGAGCCTCTCTCTTTTTTCGATCCCCAATCTTTGTGTCGATCATCGCCGGGCTGCTCTGGTCTTTTTCGCCCTTCGGAACACAAAGCGATGTGATCAAGCCATTCTTCGACGCGATTCATATCATTGCACAAGCCAATACCTTCCTCGTCACACTGACCGTCGGTGTTCTGCTGCAGCTCACATCCCTGCGTGATATCGTCTGGATCGCACTCGCTGCGATTGTGATCAAGCTGATCTTCGCTCCGCTGCTGGTTTCACTGCCGGCCGGCATGATGACACTCGAGAATTGGCAGTTGCAGGTACTGATCCTCGAAGCATCGATGCCTTCCGCACTGCTCAGTGTGGTACTTGCCAACCGATACGGCTGTGATGCGAAACTGGCGGCAAAACTGGTTTTTGTTACACTCGTTACCAGTTTGGTGACGGCTGCTTTGGTGCTCAGGTTGGTAGGGTGAATCGGATTGAATAGATTGAATGATCAAGAAAAAGTGGAATGTGTAAAATGATATGGTATCCCCAAGAGGACTCGAACCTCTAGCTACGCCTTAGGAGGGCACTGCTTT
>JAOZOG010000002.1:0-27357 GCA_029933395.1 Sulfurovaceae bacterium
CTTTGGGGGTGGCACCGGGAATCGCTACGACAACAGCACCGCCACTGACCTGGATCTGAGGATCCTCCTCTCTGGGCATAACCTCCAGAGAGACATATCCCAGCAGCAAAATAGCAATGGCCAAGACCGGCGTGAGTGGATTGCTGAGAAAAGCTTTGGCGAGATGCCCTGCGATATTTTTGATCTGATAAACTTCCATAAGGAGGAGTATATCAGATGAAACTATCGAAATAAGTAAATATTATCAATAATAATCAACAAAAAAGAAAGATGTGAAGTTTTGTCTACGTTTCAAGTCCCTTACAAGAATTCGCTACTATAATTAACGGTAAGAATGAAAAAGTTATTATCGATTGTAGCAACAGTGGTATTGTTGATGGTGTCGGCAGGCGCGGAGAGTGGGACGGATGAATCTGTCCAGACCTACTCTTTTTGGAAATGGCTGGATGATGAGAATGCAAGCAGACCTGAACTCAGCGAAGAGGAGTTGAAAAAAAGAGTACTCGTGACTGGACTGGCCTCCGGAGCTGCTATTATGGCCTGGGGGGCTGCTTTTTGGGATTACTCGTTTGACACTTCAAAAATCGCCAACGAGGGCTGGTTTGGCGCGGATACAAAATATGGCGGCGCAGACAAAATGGGCCATGTCTATTCAACCTATCTCTGGTCTCTGGGTTTCTCGAGCCTCTATGAGTATTGGGGTGTCAGTGAAGAGGATGCGATGCTCTATGGGCCCCTGAGCTCCTGGTTTTTCCAGTTTATGATGGAGATCGGAGACTCTTCGGCCGGTGACGATATGGGTTTCTCCTATGAAGATGTCGTGATGAATACCGTCGGTGCTGCCTTTTATTATCTCAGAGAAAAATACCCGACAGTTAAAGAAAAACTGGATCTACGTATCGAATATATTCCTGAATTTAACGGGGACGGGTTCTTTACCCAATATAACTCGATGAAATATCTGATGGCGTTGAAGCTGAGCGGATTTGAAAGTCTGGATACGGAGTCCAATCCGCTGAAATATGGAGAACTACAGCTGGGTTACTATACGAGAGGATACAAAGATCACGATGAGTACAGCCAGACAGAGCGGGTTGCCTATATCGGTGTCGGGATCAATGTCTCGAAGATTCTTTCCGACCTGGGTTGGATAAAGACAAGTAAAGTGTTCAATTATTATCAGCTCCCCTATACTTATGTGCCGTTTGGCTACGATTATGATTCGAGGAGTTATGTGCAGCCTTATTCAAGGCCTTATCGGGGATACAGGTAGGGTGTTGTCCCCTGACAACACCAATCACATTCCTCGCTGAAAAATGGTGTTGTTGGGAGACAAACACCCTACGTGTTATTGATGCTCAAAGGACATTGAGCCGCTTCAATTTCCTCGTCGTAAAAAAACCGAGAATCAGCAAAATCAGTGTCGCGCAATAGAGTACCGTGTATCCAAAATACTGCAAGATAAACCCGCCGGGTATCGAGAAGAAGAGACCGACCGAGGTAAGGGTAGAGTGGATGGCGACATAGATGGGGCGTTTGGCTTCCGGTGCGATTTCGAGAATGAGATTCATATCGGCATTTCTGAAACCATCTACGGCAACCCCAAAGAGAAGAAAGATCAATCCATAGGTGAGCGGATTGTCGGCAAAGATAGCGATGAAGACCGTGATAATGATCAGAAGATAGGCACTCTCCATCATTTTGACATACTTCTCACCAAAACGTTTCCACAAAAACAGATTGCCCAGCATGCTGCCGATCATCTGGATTGTGATGAAGCCACCCACCAGCCATCCTGTCAGTTCGAAAGTGGCTTTGGCTTTGAGGATGATGAAAGGCAGAGAGAGGAGAAATGAGTATCCCAACAGTGAGACAGCGATCTGCAATCTCAATCTTTGATCTTTTTTAAAAAGCAGATAAGCGTTGCGAATGAAGAGGAGGAAGGACTCTTCCTTTTCGGTCACATTGGTTTTAATCGGCTCATCGATCGTCGCAAAAGCGAAGAGTCCTATCAGCATCAAAAAAGCACTGATCATAAAAAGGTAGGCGTAGTTCATCGGAGCCTCGAAAGTTTCAAGGATGACACCGGTGACGCTGCCGCTGAGAAGCGCTGCCAGCGAAGAGAAGAACTGTTTGTTTGCCATCGTTCTGCCCCGCTGTTCGGGCGCAAAGACTTTGGCGATAATCTCTTTGAAGTAGATGCCGCCGAAACCTGCCGAGAAGGAGAAGAAAAAGAGTCCGATACCGATCAGCCAGAGTGTCAGTGTTTTGTTACTGTCTCCTACCCAGAAGATCGCGAAGCCGATCATAAACCAGGAGAAGAAGCGGAAAAAGAAGACGATTCTCAGATAGGGCATCACCTGTTGGTAGCTTTGGGCGTAAAAGGCGGCAAAGAGCTGTACAACGATCGCCCCACCACGCAGCAGTGAAACGAAGAGGCCGACCAGGATCAGGTTGGAGCTGAAGTGATGGACGATCAGCGGCAGGATCGTGGAGGGTTCCGCCACTGTCGTTGCGATAGAGAGGAAAAAGCCATGCAGCGCATTTTTGGCATTATTGATTTTATAGGACATTTACCGGGATTTCCTGTAGTGGATATGTTGTACTTTGAGCCGCTTCATACCGCTGCGGTAAACACGCTGTTCGAAATTGTTCCACTCTCTCACTTCCTCATTCGACCAGGCGACCTCCGCCAGGGCAAAGACCCGGGGCCAGGCAAGATAGTCTGCGATGCGTTCATTGAGCAGGGTTTCTGACCAGAGACATGCTTGTACGCCACGTATATTCCGGGTACTGTTTCCCGATGATCTGGAGAGGGGATGAAAAGCGTAGGTCTTGTGCAGGCTTACAGGTGAGGACCAGGTGTGGCCCGGTTCGCTTTTGGATCTGACATACTGCTGGTCGAAGTAGAGGAACTGCACTGGCGCCATGACGGTCGGATAGCCTTTTTTGGCGGCATCGATACCTGCCTGCCTGTTTTTCCAGGCCATTATCAGTGAACTTTTTCTCAGCTTCGGTTTGCCATCGAGTACCTCCTGCCAGGCAGCCAGTTTTTTTCCATGTCTTGCCAGGATTTTATCCATACGGCCAAAGAAGTAGTTTTGGACTTCACGCCTGCTTTTGAGTCCCCTTCGACGCATCAATTTCTGTATCGCAGGAGATTTTTGCCAGGCTCCTCTGGGGACTTCGTCTCCGCCAAGATGGATATAGCCGAAAGGAAAAAGTCTGCTGACTTCCGAGATCACCCCATCGAGAAACTGGTAGCTGCTCTCCAGACCGGGGTTGATGGTATTGTTGGCGACTCTCTGCACCGATCGGTATCGGCTTTTATCTTCGGGGTCGAGCAGCAGTTCGGGATAAGCGGTGACGGCTGCTTTGGAGTGGCCGGGAACATCGATCTCGGGGAGGATTTCTACAGAGCGGGCTTTGGCGTAGGCGACGATCTCCCTGATATCGCTTTGAGTGTAGTAACCTGACTGTATATTGGTTTTGGGCCCACGCATTGCAGGGTAGGTGGAGAAGGGGAGTTTTGTCCCCGGTCCCCGCCTCGCACCGATCTTTGTCAATTTCGGGTAGCGTTTGATTTCGATACGCCACCCTTCGTCATCGGTCAGGTGCCAATGGAAACGGTTGAGCTTCTGCTGTGCCATTCGGTCGATGAACTTTTTGACATAGGCTTTGGAGAAGTAGTTACGTGAACAATCCAGCAGCATCCCCCGCCACTGGAAACGGGGATAGTCTTCGATCGTGCAGGCAGGGATTGTCCACTCTTTTTTGCCAATTTTTCCTCCCCAGATAGCCGGATCCATCAATTGCATCAGCGTGATGACACCATAGAAAAAACCCGCACTGTCCCGGGCTTCGATGAGGATCTTTTTGTGATCGATTTGCAGATGATATCCCTCTGCTCTTTTGACTCTTTTGGGATTGTAATGAAAATGAATGCTTTTTTCTTTTTGGGAAGCTTTCAGCACGAAACCGCTGCTTTTGAGGAGATGACTTTGCAGATAGGTCAGAGCATTTTTGGAGAGTGCCGTATCGCTTTGGCAGCCGGTGCTCCGATCGATATGAAAACTTCCCTTGTTCGCAATAATTTTTTGTGGTTTGGGAATGATCGTGTCGATGGTGTTTCCTGCCCAGAGAGAAGAGAGGAGAAGCAGGAGAATAAGATATTGTTTCACTGCGACGCTTCGTTTACGTATTGCGGGAGGCTTTCTCCTCGAGTCCGCTGGTGCCGAAACGGCGGGCAAGCTCCTGCTTGATACGGTCAGGGCTGATCTCTCGTGATCCCAGGCCGACAAGCGCATGGTAGAGGAGATCCGCCGCCTCATAAATCACCTGCCCGTCATCTTCTTTGTCGATCGCGACACAAAGCTCGTCCGCCTCTTCGCGGATCTTCTCGAGCAGCAACTCTTTGTCATTCAAGAGTTTTTTGGTCCAGGAGTTCTCCGATCCGGAACTCTTCCGCTCCAAAATCGTATGGTAGAGTGTATCGACGACGCCATAGATGGCATCGGTATCCACCTCTTTGTCGAGGATGACTTTGTCCTGTGTCACTGATGTGAAAAAGCAGCTTTTCCGCCCTGTGTGGCAGGCGACACCCTTCTGTTCGATTTTGAAAACCAGTGTATCGGCATCACAATCGAGCAGGACATCGACAATCTTCTGGGTATGTCCGGAACTCTCACCCTTTTTCCAGAGACGCTGCCGGCTTCGGCTGAAGTAGTGGGCATAGCCTGTCGAGAGGGTCAGGTTGAACGCTTCTTCGTTGACGTAGGCGAGCATCAGGATTTCATTGCTTGATGCTTCCTGTGCGATAGCAGGGATGATGGGGTTTTTTTGCCAGTCGATTTGCATGGGGGGTCTCCTTTGTATTGATGATTGAGCATATTATTTTGTGTAGCGTGGGTATTCCTGCCCACGAAACATATTTCGTTAATACGTAATCTATGAATGAAAATATCTGTTAATATATAATAAGCGTTATTGCAGGTCGGTTGCTTGCCGATTTCGTGGGCAGGAATGCCCACGCTACACGGTTGAAAATTACTGGCTCACGACTTCTGCACGAACAGCCTGCTCCTTTGATCCGCTTTTGGTATCGACCCAGATGTTGGGGACGGCGCCGCCAGGGGTCAGGAAAATCTGAGCATTTTTATTCGTTTTGAGTGCATCGTTGAATCTGGCCTGTGTTTTGATCTGCTCCAGCTGGAGGAGCTCTTGGGTGAGAGACTCGGAGATCAGCTTGTTGGCTTTGGACTGCTCTTCCGCTTCGATTCGGATCTTGTCCGCTTCACCCTGTGCTTCGATACGGTTTCTTTCCGCTTCACCTCTGGCGATCTCTGCCTGGCGCTGCGCTTCTTGCTTGGCTTTCTCTTTCATCTGTTCTGCGATGGTGACTTCTTGTTTGGCGATCTGCACTCTCTCGATCTGGTCCTTGATCTTGGGAGGGAGATTGATCGTTCTGAGCTCTACAGAAGTCAATACGACCGGCTTGTTGGGAAGCTCATCGACACTCTGTTTGACTTTGGTTTCGATGGCAGCTGCGATTTCGTTACGCATCTCCGGAAGCTGTTCAGCTGTGTATTGGCCGACGACATCGCGGACCACTTCTCTTACTTTTGAGTTGATAATCTTCTCTTCCCAGCTCGATCCCCATTTTTCGATCGTAGCCGGTGCGGATTCCGCTTTGAGCCGGTACTGTACGGCGATATCGATATTGACTGTCAAGCCGCGTTTGTCCAGGACAGAAATGGCAGGGTTTCTTCTCAGTCCACCCTCGAACCCCCTATAGGAATCACCCAGCTCACCGGTACTGACATTGCTGTAGGTGATCATTCGGATACGGGTGTTGACGGGGATGATCTTTTGAAAAACCGGGATATAGAAATGCAACCCTGCGTGTAGCGGTTCCGGATCGAATTTACCGGTTTTCACCAGGATGCCTACCTCGCCGGAGTTGATAATGGTGAAGGGCTTGAAAGCGAGAAAGGCTGCACCGAAGATTACGATTCCGACGATCCATGGCATCGCTTTTCCCATTGGGCCGTTATTGTCAAGCGGATTGTTCATATTGAACCCCCCGCCCTTGTTTCCATTGTCATCGTTGTTGCGGTTTGTATTGCCGGGCTTCTTCTTTTTGAAGTAGTCGTTCATATCTGCTGGCATGCTGTTTCCTTTTGTTTATCCATTTGTTATTGAATTGTATGGTGATTGCCGCTTCGGGATGATGCCCGAAGGCGAGTGCGTATTTGATTGGTCTGTTAAATGTAAGTGAGGTAGTGTTTGTACTTGTCATTTCGGCCAAAAACGACATCGAAATAGGCACTCTGGAGCTGCTCTGTCATCGGTCCTCTCGCCCCATTTCCGACAACTCTGTGGTCGAGTGAATTGATCGGTGTGACTTCTGCTGCCGTACCGGTAAAGAAAGCTTCATCGCAGATATAGATCTCATCTCGGGTAATATTCCTTCTCTCGATGGGGATACCTGCATCTGCAGCCAGCTCCAGGACAGTCTCCTGAGTGATCGACTCAAGTGAATTGTCATTGGGCGGGGAGATCAGCACGCCATCTCTGACAATAAAGAGGCACTCTCCGGTACCTTCTGCCGCAAAGCCGTTCTCATCAAGCATCAGTGCCTCTTCGAAACCGTTTTCAATCGCTTCATATTTGGCCATCTGGCTGTTGAGGTAGTTGGCTGCAGCCTTGGCTTTGCCAAAGGTGGAGCGGTTCGGATTTCGTGTGATGGAAGAGGTGCAGACTTTGATCCCTTTCTCCAGGCCCTCTTCACCCAGGTAGGCACCCCACTCCCATGCAGCAACAGCGGTACGAACGGGTGCTTTGACATGATGCACGCCCATCTGGCCATAGCCCAGGAAGATCAGTGGACGGATATAGACATTTTCTGTAAATCCGTTGCTTCTGAGGACCTCGATATGTGCCTGCTTGACCGTTTCGTACGCCATATTGGGCTTGATGGCGACAATTTTGGCAGAGTTGTAGAGTCTCTTGCAGTGGTCATCCAGCCTGAAGATCGCCAGTCCATCTTCGGTGTGATAGGCTCTGGTTCCTTCGAATACGGCATTGCCGTAATGTACAGTATGGGTCAGGATATGCACGTTGGCATCTTTCCAGTCGATCAGTTCCCCATCCATCCAGATATATTTTGCTTCGTTCATTCTATTTCACTCCGTTAGTCACACGTAAAAATGTGTGCTCTAGTCAAAAATTAAGAGATATGTTAACCAATAGATAGTTAAAGGCGGATTATGCCAATTTTAAAAAAAGACCGACGAAGAGAGAAAGTACTACGACAACAGCTATCAACAATGGATTGTGCCATTTGTCGGGTATCTCTCTTTTCTCTTCGATCCAATCGACGATCTTCATGGCGGGAAAGGCCATAAAAATCAGCATTACAATACTGAAAACCAAGGTTAAAACAATATCTAACATCTCTAGATACCGTAAAAGTGATGGATAAAATCCATTTCATCCCTGTTTTGCACTTTGATGGTTGCGCGTTTGCTCCCATTATTATCGAGAATAACCAGTGTATCGCCATCCAGTTTCAAGTGCTTCTCTCCCCACTTTTTTTCCAGCTTGTCAAGCTGATGAAATATCTGCATACTATCAGGAGACTCTTTGAAATCCTGATCCTCTTTGCTTTTGATGTCCAGCCCTGTCACACGTTTATCCAGATAGTAGGGGCTGTACTTTTTGATCTCTTGATAAATTCTCTGATTCTTGGCTTCGGGTTTGCTGTTGAGGTAGGCATTGGTACCAAGCAGAAGAAAGCCGATCGCCAAACCCCAGATAAGAAATTTACTGATATTGCGCATGTTTTTTTCCAGTACATTATGATTATATTTCCGGCAGTATAGGGTGATTTCTCTGAAGTCTGCTTGACAGATATCAATTTGGCTTGAGCCTAACTGTGTTACTATATCGTAAATTTATGTATAAAATTGAGCAAAGTGGAGTGTGATTAAAATGGAAAAGTTTTTTATTCTGGAAGGCGGATATCTAATCATCGCTGCATTGATTCTCCTGATAACACTTTTTGTGACAACACGTCCATTTATGTCCAAAAGCGCACCCAAAAAAGGGATGGTCAGCGTCACTCTCGTATTGGCATTTTTCATCGGGGCGCATTACTACATTACGACCAGTCGGATGGCAGCTGTAAAATCTGCTTTCGAAAACGATCAGGCTGTTATTTGTGAGAGCCGCATGCTGAGAAAAGCAGCCCAGTCGGTTACGATCAAAAAATCTGATGATTGGCATATGGAAGGTGACAATTTTGTCTCACCGAACTACAGCCGTCCTTTTCACTCTGCACGCTGCATCGTAAAATAGTCCGAAATCCGGGAGTGAAGCGCCGCTCCAAACAAACAAGAAATTTTCTTAATTTAAACTAAAAGTAACAGCCTCATTTTTTTGTATGCTTATTTTTCATTTTCTTGACATATATCAATTTCTTTGAAGTTTGAAACTGTCATAATTCCCTATGCTTGTGTAAACAGCTGTTTTTGAAGGAGACACTTATGGAGAGAATGATCAATATGCCGCTGATCGCACCGGATCAGTTTTTGCCGATTTTTATCATATCGACACTGGTTCTGGTTTTTGGCGTGGGGTATGCAGCCTTGATTACGCTTTCCAAAATGGGATTTTTTTCCAAAAAGTGGATGCCTTTGGGATATCTGTTTTGGGCATTGCAAACATTCAGCCTGTATGAGCTTTCTGTCTTGATCCACAGCAGCCATTTTACGTCAAAGGTTTTGATGGTAACAATGGTGGCTTATCTCTTTATCCCACATCTCTATTTCTATTTGATCAGTGAGTCGGATAAGCGATATGAAGAGACAGATGACTCAACAGAGCAACCAAAACAATAAGGAGGAGACATGGCTAAGGAAAATCTTTCAGTCTGGACGAGTATTCCATTCTGGCGACGTTCCGCTGCATGGGTAACCGGATTCGCAGTAATTTTACTGATCTGGCTGACCTTTGACACAATGGGACAAATCAGCATGGGTACAGACGAAGACTTGAAAAATGGAGTTGACAAGAGGGTTCCTGCTGCTACGGTAATCAATTACAATATTGACTATCAGATGAGCAAGAAAAGGGGGCACGAAGTACCGGTGATTGGCAAAAAAGAGCCTTTCTTTGGAAAAGAGTGGAGTGGAGAAGAGGCGGCAGCACTGCTGCACCTTGGGAAACTCACTTCTCAGGCAAAAAACTGTATGAACTGCCACACACTTTTGGGTAACGGTGCCTATTATGCTCCGGATCTGACCAAAGCGTGGATCGATCCAATGTGGAAAGACGGTGGACCAATGCAGGGAATGACAGGGAAGAGCACCAAGGAGGAAGCGATGGCTGAATTCTTGATGAATCCTTCACAATATCCTACCCATGCACGCATGATGCCAAATCTTGGAATTACTGCGGATGAGGCTAAAGGTTTGGTTGCATTCCTGAAGCACATGAGTAGTATCGATACCAATGGTTTCCCTAGAAACTTCTCCAAAACAGTTGAACAATTCAAAGCAGGAGGAACCAATGCTCACTAGTATCAAAACAAATGAATTTGCAGGCAGCGAATCCAAAAAACTGGCGATGATGTACTTCAGAGTCGCGATTATACTCTTTGGTGCACAGCTTTTGATGGGTCTGATCGCTGCGATTCAGTTTCTTGTACCTGGGTTCCTGTTTGAACTCTTTGACTTTTCAGTCGCGAGAATGGTGCATATCAATGCACTGGTTGTCTGGATGCTTTATGCTATGATCGGATCGGTTTACTATATGTTGCCTGATGAGACTGGTATCGAAACAGTCGGAATCGGCATCGGTAAGCTGGCATTCTGGGTATTTACTGCAGCTATAACTGTTGTCGTGCTGGTCTATATCTTTGTTCAGGTTGGAGCGGGTACGGAAGCAACGATCTGGTTCATTAATGAAGGGCGTGAATATATTGAAGCGCCAAGATGGGCCGATATCGGTATTGTTGTCGTTGTCTTGATTTTCTACTGGAATGTTTTCGCTACCTTTATGAAGGGTACGCAGACAGGTATTATGACTGTAATGGTTGCCAACCTGATGGCGCTTGCAGGCCTCTATCTGACCGGTATGTTCTTTACGGATAACATTTCTATGGATCAATTCTGGTGGTGGTGGGTAATACACCTCTGGGTTGAAGCGACGTGGGAAGTATTCGTCGGTACACTCGCTGCTTATGCACTGATCAAAATTATCGGTGCCAAACGAGAGATCGTCGAAATGTGGCTCTGGATCGAAGTCCTGATGCTCTTTGGATCTGGTGTTCTGGGTCTGGGTCACCACTACTTCTGGATCGGTACACCTGAGTACTGGTGGGAGATCGGTGCACTCTTCTCTGCGCTCGAGCCGGTACCTCTGGTAGCGATGTTTGTTCATGTCCTCTATGATTGGGGTAAAGAGCAGGGTGAAACGCATGCCAAAGACAGCACCGCACATGCGATCAATAACGGACCGGCAATGGCTTGGATCGTTACCAATGCCTTTGGTAACTTCCTGGGTGCCGGTATCTGGGGCTTCTTCCATACGCTGCCGCAGGTCAATATCTATACACATGGTACGCAGTTCACTGCGGCGCACGGCCACCTGGCATTCTTCGGAGCCTATGCAACGATCCTGATCGGAATGATGTATATGGGTATCCAGGGTGCTTATGGCGTCGAGCGTCTCAAGGCAACTTTTAAGTCCAAAATGGCAATCTTTATGATCGTATTCGGTGTACTTGGAATGGGTGTTGCTTTGACGATTTCCGGATATGAGCAGGTGCTGGTCGAAAGAGCAGAACTTGGCGGCGGTTGGAATGCCTTCTTTACAGCTCAGGAGCTTCCCTGGTATATCCAGGGTATGGTCTGGAGAGCGATTATGGGTGTTGTGACATTCGTAGGATTTGTCTATCTCGTCTGGGATCTACTGACAATTGGCAAGCTGTCCAAGGCTGCTGAAGCATAAAAAGGCTGCGGGACTCTTGTCCCGTACCTCAATAAAAGGAGGATACAAAATGTTATTTGAACCATTCACGGATGTGGTACCGAGTTTCTTCGGTTGGCTCAATCAGGGGCCGTTGACACTGACAATCTTTTTGCATACGGTCATCATTTTGCCGATGTTCTGGATCTACTTCCAGGAAAAAAAGAAACTGCAGGGTAAATAGTTAGAGGATAAAAACTGGGTCGTCTGACCCAGAAGTGTTGAGGTGTCTGGTAAAACAGACGTGCGATTATATCCGTTTTATCTTTGAAACCGATAATATCGCTTCCATTTCATAAAAAGGAGAAAAAATGAAGATCAGAAAGCTTTTTAGCCTGGCAGCAGCGACGTGCGTTGCCGCCACGATGGCAACAGCAGGTACATCCAAGATGGATTATGGCCAAATGTATGAGAAAGAGTGTCAGGGGTGTCACGGACCAATCCACCAGGGTGGTGTCGGTTCAGACCTTAGACCAAAAGCTCTCAAGAAGCAAGAAGCGCATGTTCTTGTAGAGAAAATTCTAAATGGTGTAGAGAATACGGCTATGCCAGCATGGAAAGACAAGTTCAGCAAAGATGACGCTGCGGGTATGATTGACTGGCTGATGGATTGGAAAAATACTGTCGAGTTGACATTGGATTTTGACGAAGTACATAAGTCCTGGGCAAAATTGGCAGACAGAGATGAGCTGGCGAAGAAGTATCCTGTAGATGCAAGCGGCAAGCTTGGTTACAAAGGTGAAGTAGCAAATGTAAAAGATATTACCTTTGCAACTGAGAGAGATGCCTCTTTGGTCGACTTCATTGACTCTACAACAGGTAAAGTTCTCTCCAGACACAAAGCGGGGTTTGCGGTACATGTCACAGTGACAAACAAAAAAGAGCCAAGATATGCTTACTCGATCTCCAGATCAGGCAAACTGACAATGTTTGATATCGGCGCACCGGGACAGCCTGCACTGGCGACAGTTCAGGTAGGTCAGGAGTCCAGAGGTCTGGCAGTTTCTCCAGATGGTAAATATATCCTTGCAGGTAACTATAACCCGGGCGGTGCCGTACTTTGTGATGCACACACACTTGAGCCGCTCAAAGTTTATGACACCAGCCGTGTGATCGGGCCTGACGGACAGATCGGACCATCCAGAGTCGCAGGTATCGCTGATACACCTTATGGACCGTACTTCGCGATGGCACTGAAGGATGCAGGCCATACTTATATTATCGACTATTCAAAAGAGGGCTTCCCAATCGTGGGTGATGTACCAAATATCGGTAAAATCCTCCATGACTGCTTCCTGAATGAAAATGAGGGTGAAGACTTCGGTCGATACTTTATGATCGCTTCACAGGGATCTGACCTGATGGGTATCGTCGACTTCAAAACCAAAACTTTGGCTGCAAAAGTCATGACAGGTGAAAAATCCAAGCCACACCCGGGACAGGGATCCAGCTGGTTCAACAAAAAAACAGGCAAGCAGCTTAATGCGACCAACTCTATGAACTTTGGTTCTGTTGTGATCTGGGAATCTCCGGGCTGGAATATCGTCAAGAAGATCGAAACTTCCGGTGGTGGACTCTTCGTCGGTACAGCTGAGCATACGCCTTGGATCTGGTCTGACTGTGTACTCGGTAAGCCGGATAAGTACAACGAAGTACACTTGATCAACAAAGAGACACTTGAGACTGACAGAATCATCAAAGTCGGCAAGAAAAAAGGTCAGTTGATCGATGCCAAAACAGGCAAAGTCATTCAAGAGTGGGATGCAACACAGCATGAGAAAGTTGCAGTCAATGAAAAAGCATTCGGCAAAGAGAAAATTCTGCCAATGCCTGACAAGGTTGGTGCTCCAGTCAAAGAGCCGGTACAGCCTAGACTGCTTCACGCTGAGCCTGCGAACCACGGTAAGTGGACTATGATCTCCGAGTGGACAACTGGTAGAATTGGTATCTACGAGTCTGATACAGGTAAATTTGTCAAGTATATCGAGAACTTGACTACACCTACATTCACATACTCTGTTGAGCATAGACAGCATATACCTGGTGCATAATTGATCGATATTGCTCTTCCCTCAACCCCCTTGGGGGAGGGTAATTTATTGAAGTGATAATGTTATCATTTCTATAAGTTACCAAAGGTATAGATATGAAACAATGGATAGTCGCTCTTCTACTGCTTTTTCCTCTCTTTCTTTTTTCTTCACAAAACAGATATCAGGATAACGAATCCTGTAAAGAGTGTCACGATCAGATCTATGAAGAGTATCGCTCCTCCTATCACTCCAGAGGCTATTTCAATGATGAACTGCACCGTAAAATAGCGGACGAAGTCAGCACGAAACAATATGATTGTGCTACCTGTCATATGCCAATGGCAGACAACATTGAGGCGCTGGTTTCCGGAGAAGCCAGACCGGACAAGGCCAACAAAACCCATACAGATGCCGTATCCTGTTTTTTCTGTCATACGATCGCCTATGTCAAAAAGGCGCATCGGTTCAACATCAACACAAAAGCGCGCCAGGCAGACGGATACAAACCGACGCTTTATGGACGACTTCAGAATCCCGATGAGAACGATAAACACTCTTCGGTCAAAAACCCGGTCTATGCCAAAAAGGTCTGTATGGGTTGCCATAGTCATAAACGCAATGAAAACAATGTGACAATTTTCAGGGCAATGGATGAAAAACAGGATAGCCTGAGCTGTATCAAGTGCCATATGCCCGAACTTGAGGGGGGTGCAGACAAGATCAATAAACGTGCCAGAGGGCAACACGCAAGCCATCAATTTCTGGGTATTCATGACAAAGAGATGCGCAGAAAGAGTGTCGATATCAATGTCAGTCGGGAGGGCAGCAAACTCCTTGTTGCGCTTAAAAACAAAATGGATCATCCTTTGATCATACAGTCTGCCAGAGCAAAATACCTGACAATAAAGGTTGTACGAGATGGCAAAGTGATCTGGAAAAATTTTCTCGAACATCCCAGTGAAGACAAGCAGGGTTATTTTGCTGTCTCTTTCAAGCGAAATGGGAAAAAGATTTTGATTCCAGCCACCGCTACAGAGCAGGACCAGGTGAATAATCTTGGAGCCAGAGAGAGTAAAATATTGACTTATGATGTCGGGAATCTACAAAAAGGCGACAGTGTAGAAGTGTCACTCTATGTCAAATTGGCAAAAGATGATTGTATGCGGGCAGTTAGTCTCAAGGACACCTCCATTAACAAGCCTTTGCTGATGAAAGCATACAAAACAACTTTGAAATAGTAAAGGCAGTTTATGAAATTTATACTTTCGGGTATTGCGATCACATTTGCTGTGGTAGTGTTGATCGTTTCACTTCCTTTTCTGTTGCCGAAAAAATCAATACCCCATTTCGATGACGAAACACTTCGCCAGATGGCACTCTCCAGAGATATTAAACCAACTCCTGTGACTGATAAACAGTTGCTTATGGCGGTAGACAATCCTGACAATCCAATGACACCAGAGAAGATTGCTCTGGGTAAACAACTCTTCTTCGATCCGCTACTGTCCAAAGACAAAACAATCAACTGTGCAAGCTGTCATATTCTGGAACAGGGTGGTGACGATAATCTGCCGACAGCGATCGGGTATCATGGGCGCGCCAACCCCAAACATCTCAATTCGCCCACCGTTCTCAATGCGGCACTGGCACAAAGCCAATTTTGGGACGGCAGAGCCAAAGATGTCGAAGAGCAGGCCGGAGGGCCGATTCAGGCTCCGTTTGAAATGAATATGACGCCTGAAGAGGTCGTATCGAGGCTGCAGGCGGATCAGGGTTATGTTGCCGCTTTCGATGAAGTGTTCGGGCAGGAGGGGATCACTTTTGAGAATGTTCGCAAAGCGATAGGTGCCTATGAGCGTACCCTGCTGACACATGGAGCGTTCGATCGTTTTCTCGAGGGTGATGACGACGCCATCTCTCCTGCGGCGAAACGTGGATTGGCACTCTTTATCGTCAAGGGGTGCAAGGGGTGCCATACCGGTATGAGTGTCGGCGGCCAGAGTATACAGAAGTTTCCAGTCAGGAATTATGTGGAAGACTATATCGGACTGCTTTTTGAGCCGGATGTAAATTTGAAAAAGAGTCCGTTCCCCTTTGTCAATACCGGAGGATTTCTCGGAAGAAATGATAATCTGAGATTTCGTGTCCCGATACTGCGCAATATCAGCAAAACAGCCCCCTATTTTCATAACGGATCGGTCAAGGAGCTGAAAGAGGTCGTTCGCATTATGAGCAAGTATCAGGTCGGAGATGAATTTAACAGAACTCAGATAGACGATATGGTGGAGTTTCTCAAAACGCTGGACGGAGAACTTGTGGAATATAAGATAGGGAAAGAAAATCAGGTATCTGGGTGAACTCAGAGGTGTATAAGGAGCCTTGGCTTACTGCAATTTTCACCACCCAAGACTTGTCTGGAGCGGACATTGTGGGCATCACCTCTTTAAGTTTAAAACGTAAACCTCTCCTCTTTGAGTACGATAAACCTGGTAGCTTCGGGATCCGCAATATTCAGCTTCTTTGCCGCTTTTGGATTGACGATATAGTATCCGAAAGTGACTACAACCTGATCTCCCTCTTGAAGCATCGTATCATACTTTATCTTGCGGGTTTCAAGGGCCTTGATGGAGTTGTCGGAGATGATGGTATCGGCCAGCCAGGGCATGGAAGCTTTACCATTACTGCCGATTACTCTGGCAAATGAATCAGTTTTCAAGGGGATACTGTTGCCGCTTCTTTCAATAGTGACTCTTAATTGAGCCAATCTCAGAGGCTGCGGGAAGAGGGTATGGGTCGCTTCGTTTTTAATAGTGACAGTGAAACCGCTTCCATCTTTTTCCAAAGCGAATTTGATGTACTTTGAGAGCGCCTTCATATCACTGCTGTGGATGTTGGCCCCATGGTAGGCGTGTACTCCGTGCTCTTTCTGGTTGGCGAGTGGGCCCTGTACTTTGGGCATATGGCAGGAGATACATGTCTCTTTCGAGTCTCCCTGCTTGACTTCGAGGTCACAGACAGCAAAACCTTTGCCATTCTCTTTGTGGGAGTGGCATCCCATACAGGCGTTACCATTGTAGAAGTTTTCATTGCTGTAGTCGATATCATGATAGGGTGAACCGATGGTTTTGGTAAAGAGGCCGAAAAAACTGCTCTCCTCTTTGAATTCAACCTTCTTGCCCTTTTTCTCTTTATCGGCGGAGAAAAAATATTTCTTCTTGTTTGTCAGAATATTTTTGTTTGCCCTGGCATGCTTCTCAATACTTTGAATTTTGTGGCACTGCTGGCATGAGATTGGCTCATTCTGTTGAATGGCATTATCTGTCAGTTTACTTTTTCCTTTCATCAGCCGGTGATCCGAAGGTGTATGGCACTTGGCACAGTTATAGTTGCCTTTGGCTTTGGCGGGATGCAGATCCCAGACCGCTTTATGGACGGCGTCTTTGTAGATGGATGCTTTGCTATGCATAGAGTTTCGATACTCCTGATAGATCAAAGGATGGCAGGCTTTGCAGGTGGCATTTTCCAGCTCAGCCTGGGATTGTGTCGTTGCTGCGACAAACAATAAAAATAGTAACATTGCTTTCAATGGAGAATCCTTGTTGTTTAATGGGGTATTTTTCATTGTAGTTAAATTAGATTAAATTATCTTGATAATAATCAAGACGATGATTGCGAATGCTTTGTTATCGAAAAATAAATGAATTGTTTATTTATTAACAAAATATTAACCACTTTAAGGAATACATAAAAGTTTCTCTGATAAAATTCGATCATAAATGTGCTTTTCGTAAGAGAAAGTGTATTTTAATATTCATTTAAAAGACAAGGAGTAACAATGAAGTTTACAAAATTGAGTCTCATCGCAGCAACAGCTGTAAGTATGGCAGTAGCGGGTGGAAATATCGCCCCAGTAGAGCCGGCACCAGTTGTCGAAGAAACATTCCCACAGTGGGATTTTAGCGGACAGGCGGTACTCTATTTTCAGACAGTAGATCACTTTGGTGGAACTGATCTGTTTGCACAGGAGTCAAACTTGGCAAATGCCGGTCTTCAGTTGAACGCTGTTGGTAATTTTGATCATGGCCTGAGTGTTGGTGCCCAATTGACAGGACTTGGAACACTGAGCCTTCAGAATGGTGTCGTATCTAACATTATGCAGAGTGCAGATGGCAACCTTAATGGTGGCGCAGTAACTAAACTGTGGGCAGCATGGGCAAACGACACTACTACTGTCAAGGGTGGTCGTATGGAACTTCCAAAGTCACTCTCTCCATTTGCGTGGTCTGAGGGATGGAACGTCTTCAAAAATACATATGAAGCAGCATTGGTGGTTAACACATCTATCCCCGATACAACTTTGGTTGGTGCATGGGTATCAGGTGCAAACCAGAATGGTGTGGGTGCATGGGACGGTAATGGTAACTGGTTTACACACGGTCTCCACAAAGGTGGATCAAACCTGAACAACTTCAACAAAGTAAATGGTGAAGACGGTATCTTTATGTTTACTGCTCAGAACAAATCCGTAAAAGGTTTGACTGTGACTGGTACTGTTTACTATGGTGAAAACTTGCTTGACAATATGATGATTAAAATCGCAGAGATGGATGGCGAGCCTGAACCAGTAGGTACAGGTGATGCTACAACAATCCTTTGGGGTGATGCTACTTATACAAATCCAGACACTTATGGTTTGATTGCTGGTGTTCAGGGTGGTACCATCGATGTTGGAAACGATCTCGAAACAACAACTGCATTTGGTGCAAAACTCGGTGCAAAAATCAATATGTTCAGCCTGTTGGCAGCATACTCAAGTGTTGATGAAGGCGCAACTGGCGTATTTAACGTAGGTGGTGTAAAAACTCCTCTTTATACTCAGATGATCCTCAATCAGGGTTTTATCTCCAGCAATGCAGACACACTTCTCGTAAAGGGTGTTGTTAAAGCACTTGGCGGAAAATTCATTGCTCAGTATGGTATGACTACTTTGAACGACAGACCTATGGTTGTCGGTGTTGATGATATTGATTATAATGAATTTGACTTCATCTATAAGACAAAAGTATGGAATGACAAAATTTCATTGCTTGCTGCTTATGTCAATCAGGATCTTGAAGCTAAAATCGTTGACGATGTTGTTGTTGAGCCAGACTCTAACAACGTGATCCGTTTCTGGGCACGATATAATTTCTAAGAATCTCTCTTAGATTTATATCTCCTCCGGAGATCAGGCTTGTGCCTGACTCCACTTCTTTTCTTTTCAAATTCTTCTCATATTTACCATATTCTTTTCTATCCTTTATAGACATTAAATCAAGATGGATGTATAATCCAATAATATGATGGACGATCAAAGGAGATGTAGGTGAGACGGCATTTGACAGAGCAGGGCTTCGTGTTTGCTTCTCTGGTCAAATGGGTACTCCTCTCCTCACTGATGGGTATCCTTATAGGAGCCTTGATTACACTTTTTCTCAAAGTTCTCAGTATGGCAGAGGGTTCAAGGGATCTTCTGCCTTTTCCCTACTATTTTACCCTTCCCTTTGCGCTGGTGCTGACTGTTTATGTGATCAAAAAACTTGCACCCAATGCCGAGGGCCATGGCACCGAGAAGGTGATCGAGGCGATCCATAAAAGCAATGGAAAGATAGAGATCGCCATACTGCCGGTCAAAGTGATGGCGACGGTAATCAGTATCTTTGCGGGTGCATCGGTGGGAAAAGAGGGACCCGGAGCACAATTGGGTGCCGCTGCCTCCTCTTTTATCTCGACACTTTTTAAATTTAATACCCATGATAGAAAAAAACTGGTGATCTGTGGTATCTCTGCCGGCTTTGCATCGGTTTTTGGCACACCGATTGCCGGTGCGATTTTTGGGATCGAAATATTGATCGTCGGTACGATCATGTACGATGTGCTGCTTCCCTCTATCATCGCAGGCTTTACCGCCTTTCTGACAGCACAGTACCTGGGTGTGGAATACAGCTACTTCGCTTTGAAAAACTACTATACAGATATTCCTATCAATATTCACTTTGTCCTGATGGTGATACTGGCTGGACTTTTTTTCGGCATCGTGACCGATATATTTGTGACAGTGCTGCACCTGGTGCACAAGTTTATCAAAAATTTGAAATGGCATTGGCTGCTCAAGCCTTTTGTGGTCGGGTTGCTTCTGGCTGTTGCCAGTTATTTTATTGGAGATCGTTATCTTGGTTTGGGTTTTGATACGATCAAAGAGTCACTCTCTCCTTTTACTGCCAGTGAAAATGTTTTTTGGTACGATACGATTGCCAAGATGATCTTTACTGCACTCTCCCTGGGAGGTGGTGCCAGCGGCGGTATCATCACGCCTGTTTTTTATATCGGTGCGGCATCCGGTAACTTTTTTGGTCACCTAGTCGGTGATCATGTCGCCTTTTTTGCGGCACTTGGTTTTGTTTCTGTGCTTGCGGGGGCGACCAATGCCCCTATTGCGGCGATCATTATGGCAGGAGAGCTTTTCGGTTTGGAGGTTGCGCACTATGCTGCTGTGACAGCGGTTATCTCCTTTTTGATGACAGGACACAGAAGCGTCTTCCCTTCGCAGATACTGGCGATGAAAAAGTCGCAGCATTTGAAGATCAAGCTGGGAGAAGAGATCGAGAATGTGGAGATCGATTATACGGATGAAAAGTATATCCGGCGCATTAAAAATATCAGAGAGAGAATGAAAGCGAGACGAGAGCTCAAGAGGCAGAAGGCAGCCAGGGATAAAAAGAGGGAACGTAAGTGAAAATTATCATTGCCGGTGCCGGCCAGGTCGGCTTCGAGCTTGCAAGAGTGCTCTCTGCTCATCACGATGTCACTGTCATCGATAAGGATACAGAAGCACTGGAGCGGATCCATGAGTTGATCGATATCTTTCCGGTTGCGGGGGATATCGAAAACCCGGATACCTATCGGGCACTGTATGAAACAGAAGCTGATATCTTTGTAGCAGTGACAGACAGCGACGAAGTCAATCTGCTGTCGACACTGATCATCAATGACATCATCAGTGTGAAAAAAAAGCTGATCCGGCTCAGGAACAACTACTTTGCCAAGAGTGGTATCACACAGACACTGGGGATCACCGAATCTGTTTTCCCCTTCAGGCTGGCAGCCGAGACGATCCGGCTTTTGCTGGCATATCCCGAAGCCAACAATGTAAAGAAATTTTTTGGAACCGAGGTGAAACTGATCTCTATCGAGGTAGACAATCCCGATTATGAAGAGAAGAAGATCACCTTTTTTGAGAGTTCTGAAGTGAAAATCGTAGGTATCGAACGGGATAAAATATTTTTCATTCCCTCCGCTGATGAGAGAATTATCCATGGGGACCTTCTCTACTTTCTGGGGAAGGGGGAGGTAGTGGAGGGGCTCTATAGTCGTCTCGATCTCAAAATGCCGCACAGGATCAGGAATGCTGTAGTCTTTGGCGCCAAATTTCTTGGTCTGGAGATTGCCAGAGTCCTGATAGAAGAGGGTGTCAAAGTCAAAGTGGTCGAAAAAGATCTGGAGCTGTGCAAAAGAGCCTCGGAAAGATTGCAGGAGAATGCACTGGTCATCAATAGCCATTATGATGAAGAGATTCTCTATCGTGAGGAGAATCTGGCAGATGCCGATATGGTAATCGCGACAGGCAAGGAGGATGAAGAGAATATTGTCCGTTCCCTGCAGGCTAAAGAGGTGGGCATACCCAAGGTCGTATCGATCAACAACGAGCATAAATATTACAATCTGATGCATCGGCTCGGTATCATCGTGGCACGCGGCCCCAGAACGGCGACCTACTATACGATGTTGGAGCTGATCGCTTCACGGTCGATCATCCGGGAAAAACATTTTTGTGGTGGCCAGGGGGTTGCACTGATCAGAAAAATCTATCCCGATTCTCTGCTGATCGGCAAAGAGCCCAAAGCTTTCAAGGAGAAAGATGCACTTGCGCTGATCGAGAGAGAAGGAATGTTGATGCCTGTACCATCCGGAGAAATGTTGCAGGAGGGAGATATTCTTTTCCTATTCGTCTCTCAAAAGTTGCAGGAAAAGGGAAAAGAGTGGATCTCCTCTCTCTAAAAAATATTCTCAAGCTGATCTCACTGATCATACTCTTTCTCTCTTTTTTCTTTTTGCTTCCGATTGTGGCAGGACTCATCTACCATGAGAATATCTACTCTTTTCTCTATTTCGATCTTGCCCTCTTTGTACTGTCGCTGCTGCTCTATCTCCCGATGCGGAGGTATGAGATGACAATGCGGATCAGGGACGCTATATTGGCAGTCAATCTGATCTGGATACTGCTGGGGGTTGTGGGCGCCATTCCGCTGCTGCTCTATACCGATATTACGTTTGCTGATGGTTTTTTCGAATCGATCAGCGGATTTACCACGACTGGAGCGACGATCTATAGCGATATCGAAGCACTGCCCAGGCATATACTGCTTCTCAGAAGCTTGATGCATTGGTTGGGGGGTATTGGGATCATTGTGTTGGGTGTGGGACTCTTCTCTCTGATCAACCCAACGGGATCTATGGCACTTTTCAAAGCGGAGGCGACGGGAAACAGGCTGGAGAAGATGACCCCAAAGATCAGAGATACAGCAGTGAAGATCTGGGGCGTTTATGCGGTCTTGACACTGCTGGATATGTTGCTCCTGAGAATGGAGGGGATGAGTTTTTTTGACGCGCTCAATCATGCCTTTTCGACTATTTCTACGGGTGGATTCTCGACAAAAAACAATTCGATGGCTTATTGGGGCGGCAATCCTTTGATCCTCTGGACAACAACCATTTTTATGTTCCTCTCCGGTATTAACTTTCTGGCTCACCTGAAGCTTTTCAATGGTGATGATAGTGGCTACAAAATGGAAGAGGTCAAATGGTACGCAGGAATTTTTCTACTCTTCAGCTTTTTTTTGACACTTGATCACTATTTGACAAGCAGTGATTCGCTGGGTCACGCAGCTACCCACGCCTCTTTTACGATTGCTTCGGTGATGACGACGACGGGATTTGCCTCATTGGATTATGCACAGTGGGGCAGTGGAGCGGTTGCCTTGATCTTTCTGGCGATGCTGGTTGGAGGCAATGCGGGATCGACAGCGGGCGGCTTCAAGGTGAGCCGGCTTGTTGTCTTGGGAAAAAATATCGGCCTTCAGGTCAGGAAGCTTCTCCACCCAAGGGCAATCACTTCGCTCTATCTGGATGGAAACAGGATTACCTACGATATACTGGGGGTTATCAGTGGTTTCGCTTTTCTTTTTGTGTTGACCAATATCGCGGTGTCTGGTTATCTCTTCGCAAGAGGCTATGACGTGATGACATCGATCAGTGCCGCCGTCGCAATGGTGGGCAATATCGGTCCGGGATTTTCACATGTCGGCCCTGTCGAGAATTATCATTTTTTCAGCTCTGTGGACAAGGTGATACTCTCTGCGGCGATGATTCTTGGAAGATTGGAATTCTACACCGTTGTAATCCTCTTTTCGCGTGCATTCTGGAAACGTTTTTAGAAAATTTTTCTGCCCAATGCATCCAAAAGAATGCTCTGTGTTGCCAAATAGTGCCTTACTTGCCTATTTTCAAATTCTTTGTCTTAAATCAAGTGCCTAAAACAAAAAAATTGTTATGATTCTCCCTAACCTTGATCGAAAATGGATATAAAGAATGAATAAACTGTTGGTCCTGTTATTGTTGGCAATGGGTGCATCACATATGCTGCAGGCAGCTGAAGGAAAAAAAGTTTTTGAAACCTATTGTTGGGGCTGCCATCACCAGACAGCAGTGGCATTTGGCCCTCCCTTTACGGAGATCGCCGCCAAGCGCAATGCGGATGAGATACGCGGCATGATCACGGATCCCGACTCGGTATCCAAAGTTTTTGGCTACAAGCGCAATGCAATGCCCCCCTTCAAGCTCACCAAAGAAGAGATGGAAGCGGTGACCGCCTATATCCTCTCCTATAAACCTGAAAACAAAGAGAAAAAGTAGATGTTTAGACTCTCTAATCTACTCAATTCTGTATTGGCCGATAAGCCTGCACGGGTTTTGGATGGCAGTATCGCGATCTGGAATTTTACCAATCGCTGCAATCTCTCCTGCCTGCACTGTTACTCCAAGGCAGATCTGGATGCCGTCGATACATTGACGACAGAGATGATTATGGAAACACTGCCAAAGCTCAAAGCCAATGGAGTAAAATTTCTCATCTTTTCGGGGGGTGAGCCCCTGACCAGAAAAGATATTTTCGATATCGCCGCGCGTTGCAAAGAGCTGGGAATTGTCACCTATCTCTCTACGAACGGCCTCTATGTCAAACAGAGCAATGCGCAGAAGATTCTCGATACCTTCGACTATATCGGTATCAGTATCGATGGCAGTCCTGATGTCCATGACGCATTCCGGGGACTCAAGGGTTCTTTTGAAGAGTCCATGAAAGCAGTGGATCTGCTCAACAGTTTTGGGCAGACCAAAGTAGGTATCCGTTTTACGATCACCAAAGATACCTACAATGACCTCCGTTTTATCTTTGAATTGGCGGAAGAACACAATATTCCCAAGATCTATATTTCACATCTTGTCTACAGCGGACGGGGGCTGGACAATCTGAAGATGGATCTGACCAAAGAGCAGCGTATCACCGCGGTCAACTATATCCTGGATAAAGCGTTCGAGTATCACGAAAGCGGCAGAGATATCGAGATCGTGACAGGCAATATGGAGATGGATGCGATCCTCTTCTATGATCGTTTTGCGGAGAGATATCCCGAATATGCCGAAGAGATGAAACGCAGACTGGTCGCCTGGGGCGGCAACAGTGCAGGGCGGAAGCTGCTCAATATCGACAGCGAAGGTTTTGTCAAGCCTGACCCCTTCTTCCCTGTGAAGATCGGTAACATTCTGACGCAGGATTTTTCCGATATCTGGACCAATGAACCGACAGAGCTGCTGCAAAAGCTTCGTGTCCATCCGCGGGAGCTCTCCGGAAAATGTGCCGAATGCACCTACCTCACTATCTGTAACGGTGGATCCCGAAGCAGGGCGTATGCCATCTATGGTGATATGTGGGCAGAAGACCCCTCCTGCTATCTCACAGAAGAACAAACCAAAGGAAGATCATGAAATCCATTCTCACACTACTGCTTGTCGTAACAGCTGCACAGACACTGCTGTCGGCAAAAGATAAACTCTTCATCGTGGAGCGCGAAAGCGAATCGCTCGCAACAATCCGTGATGGATTGATGCGCACCAAGATGAAGCATATGCACAATATGAACCATGGGATCGTTAAATTCAAAGGCCGCGAAGCCTACCTGATATCCCGTGACGGTTATGTGGTCAAGTTCGATCCGATCGACGAGAAGGTGTTGGCAGAGTACAAGACAAGCAAATCAGCAATCGGTTTCGTAATTGGGAAAAACTATGTGGCAGTTGCCAATTATGACGACAAGAGTGTCGATATCCTGACCCGTGATCTCAAGCCGATCCAAAAGATAGAGACCGGTTCCAAAAATGTCGGGATCAAAATCTATAAGAACTATCTGATTTTTGCTCAGATGGATGCAGATAAAGTGACGGTACTCAAGGATGAGAACGAAGGCAAAGGATTGCCGAAATTCAAGATCTACAAAGAGTTTGATAATGTCGGAAAGATGCCGTTCGATGCGATGATCAGGGAGGGGAACTATATTGTCGGTTTCTTCCTGAACAAGGCTTTTGGCGTGATCGACCTGGATAAGATGGAGTTCAAAGAGATCAAAATCACGGCAGATGGAAACAAACCGGTACTCAAAGTTCCACACTTTGGATTTTGGAGCTTGAGCAAAGATAAAGTGTTCATTCCTGCTGTAGGAGACAACAAAGTTTTGGTCTATGACAGCAAATTCCATTTTATCAAAAATATCGAGACGCTGGGGCTGCCTGTCTTTACTGCACTGAGTCCAAACAAAAAGTATCTGGCAGTCACCTTCTCCGGTAAAGATTTCCCCAAGATCCAGATCATCGATACGGAGACACTGAAAATTATCAAAACATTCTCTTTTGCAGGAAAAGTGCTGCATGTCAGATGGTCCAACAGCGAACCGAAACTCTATGTCTCTGTGAATGATGCCAATCAAATCTCGGTGATCGATACCAATGACTGGTACCTCGAACGCGAAATTTACCAGGTCGAAAGGCCCTCGGGGATCTTTATCTATGAGATGGATGCCAATGAGGAGAGACGGGATGCCGGTGTCGCACCGAAAAAAAGTGTCGAACTGCTGGATGCAAAAAAGAAGAAAGCGGAAGAGGCCCGAAAAATATTTGAAGAGTCACTGAAGAAGATGCAGCCAAAAGAGGAGAAAAAGTAATGGGAAAAGTCTATCTGACAGGTGCAGGCCCGGGAGATATCGATCTTCTGACAGTCAAGGCACTGCGCCTGGTGCGGGAGGCTGATGTGATCATCTACGATCGTCTCGCCAATGCAGATATTCTCAATGAAGCAAAAGATGGTTGTGAATTTGTCTATGTCGGCAAAAAAGACAGCCACCATACACTTCCCCAGGAAGAGATCAATGAAGTGATCTATCAAAATGCACTGAAGTATGAAACGGTCGTGAGGCTCAAGGGGGGAGACCCTTTTGTTTTCGGTCGTGGCGGTGAGGAGGGGATCTATCTCGGGGAGCGGGGGATCAAGTTTGAATTCATTCCCGGCATTACCTCAGCGATCGCTGTTCCGGAGTATGCGGGTATCCCCGTCACACACCGTGGGATCACTGTATCCTTCCGCGTCGTGACCGGACACGAAGCAAGCAACAAAAGCCGCTCTCAGATCCCATGGGAAAATTACAAAACCGACGATACGATTATTTTTTTGATGGGGCTGCACCGTCTCAATGTCATTGCCGACAAGCTGATGGAGATCGGAAAGCCGGCAGATTATCCCGTAGCCGTAATCAGCCGGGGAACGACCAAAGATGAAAAAACGGTGATCGGTACCCTGGAGACGATCTGGGAAAAAGCCAGGGACCTGCCGACACCGGCACTGATCGTAGTAGGTGAAGTGGTCAAGCTGCACGATCAGCTCAACTGGTTTGAGAAACCGTAGCTGCTGCCTTCTTATGCGTAGCCTCCTGTTTATGCTGCTGTTCTCGGCACTGTTGTTTGCCGATGAGATCCTGCTCCCCAATGCCGACCTTCAAAATATCGACTTGAGGAACCGGGATCTGCGAAACTACGATCTACACGGTGCCAATCTCAGAAACGCCGACCTCCGTGGCGCCAATCTCTATGGCGCCGATCTCTCCGGTGCGAATCTCTGCTGCGCCAAAGTCAAGGGTGCCAACTTCACTGCCTCGGATCTGACACAGGCCAATTTGAGCTACATTGATTTCAGGGATGTGGCGCTGATCGAAGTGATTTTGACGCAAGCTTTTTTTGAAAACGCGATCTGGACCAATGGCAAGCGCTGCGGCAAAGGATCGATCGGAAAGTGCCGTTTCTGAAAAACAGACTTTCTCAGCTTTATTGACTTCTCTTTTGCTACAATACCTATTCAAATAAAAATAGTCCCAGGAAAAGGCAGCAATGTACAATATCACCGATATCCAACTCTTTTCCAAACTCTCTGAACAACACCAAAAAGAGATCAAACAGAATGCCGTAGTCAGAAGCTACAGCAAAGACAGTATTGTCTTCTATGAGGAGGAGATGGGCGAGCACCTTTATATCATTTTGGAGGGTACGGTCAAGCTGTACAAAACAACCCCCAAAGGAACACAGATCCAGATCAATCGATTTGATGCCCCGGCTTTGGTGGGAGAGTATGCATGTTTTGAGAGGGCGCCGTTTCCTGCTACCTGCGAGTTCGTCACCGAGGGCAAAGTGGCAATGATCCGTTTTGACTATATTTTCAAAAATCTTGACAACCAGCAGTTCTCTCTCGAGCTGATCAAATCCCTCACCTCAAAAATTATGGTTCTTTCAGCCTTGATACACAAGGAGACGATCTACTCATCAGAGGCCAAAGTGGCCAAGATGCTGATAGAAAATGTGGAGATCTTCAGCAAGTTAAAGTACAACGAAATCGCTGCCATTCTCAATCTGACACCAGAGACACTCTCGCGGATTTTCAAGAAATTGAAAAAAGAGCATATTATCGAAATAAAGACCGGCTCCTATATCAAAATTCTCGATGCGGAAGCGCTGGAGACAGTGATTGAGAGCAACAAGGTTAAAACGTGTAATGATTGTATCTCTGACTTTAAAAAGGAGATTGGGCTGTAGGGTACCC
>JAOZOG010000002.1:27457-41112 GCA_029933395.1 Sulfurovaceae bacterium
AACTCTACCGTCGAGTAGAGTTTGCCATATTCGCTCAAGCCACTCTCTTTGGCCATCTCTTCGATGAGGGCGTCGCACTCCTCCTGGGTTTTGGCATGGACCATGGCGAAGAGATTGTAGGGCCAGTTGGGGTAGCTGGGGCGGAGGTAGCAGTGGCTGACGGCTGAGAATTCCGCCATCTCTCTTCCGATCTCTTCGGCCCTCTCTTCGGGAACTGCCCAGACACTCATCGCATTGGCTCCAAAGCCGGCTTTTCGGTGGTTGAGGATCGTAGCGAAACGGCGCATCACACCACTCTCCTTGAGTTCATCGGCAATCGTAAAAAATGCGTCATAGTCGAGCCCCAGCTTTTCGATCGATGCTTTGAACGGCTCATCGACAATATCGATATCCTTCTGCAGCTCTTTGATGACCGCGATATGGAGTGGTGTGAGTTCGATCGCTCTGTTGGCAGCTTTTTTGACCTTCTCTTTTTTGGCCCGCTTTCCTGTCGTGTCCATCTTGACGGAGATTTTGAACATTTTGAGCGTGGGAAGGATGATGGCATCTTCTGCACCGGTCTTCTCCTGGAGTATCTCGATCGTCTTTTCGAGTCCCAGTTGCGAGTCGGGAGCGACTGCCATCGTGAACCAGATATTGTAGTCGTGATTGCGTAGGTAGTTGTGGCTGACACCGGGATGTTGGTTGATGATCTCTGCTGCCTGTTCGACTCTCTCTTCGGGTACTTTGAATGCGACGAGAGAGGATTTATATCCCAGTCGCTTCGTGTCGAAGATGGCTGAGGTTTGACGAATGATCTTCTCATCTTTGAGTTTTTTTACCAAAGCGATGATCTCTTCCGGCTTGCTGTCGAGTTCGTCTGCCAGTTGATGAAAGGGCTTTTGGGTCATTGGGAAACTGTTTTGCATCCGGTAGAGTAGTTCATCTTGCATTTTCTTCGCTCCATCATTGAATAGCATGCATTATAATGGTTTAGAGAAGCGTCCATGTTGATGCAAGTCAACGTGTTGATACCAAACTTTGGATACATTACCAAAGGTGACACATTATCGTGCAGAAGGAGTTGGATGTCTTATTTTCCCATGTATATGGATATGGAAAAGTTGAAAGTTTTGCTGGTTGGAGGGGGTGCGATCGCGACGGAAAAGTTGGAGAAACTGGTCGATTTCACCAAGGAGATCACTGTCATTACCAAAGAGCTTGGTCCTGAGACACAGCGTATCGTCAAAGATCACTGTTTGACCCTCTATCAGAGGGCTTACAGGAGGGGAGATATCGAGGGTTTCGATATCGTTATCGTTGCGACAGACACCGTCGACCTGCACAAGGCGATCTATGAAGAGTCGAGAGGGACGAGGGTGCTGGTGAACAGTGTGGATGATACCGCCTATTGCGACTTCATCTTCCCCTCCTATATCAAGCGTGGAGATTTGACGATCTCCTTTTCGACGTCGGGAGCGTCACCTGCCTTCGCCAAGCAGATCCGCCGTTACTTCGAGCGTGTGATTCCGGAGAGTGTCGATGACTTTCTTCAGAAGATGAAACGATTGCGCTCCGAACTCCCCAAGGGAAAAGAGCGAATGCAGCAGTTTGAAGCGATGGTAAGTGAATATATGACGAAGAATTTCAAGTAATTGAGTCATTTTGACGTGAAACTTGATCTAGATCAAGTGTTTTTAAGAGAAGGGGGACTACAATGCCCGCAAATCACAATAGGAGTTGATAATGAATATCATAATTAGACCAAATAACGCCGAAGAGTTTCACCCCGAAGGGGCGACCGTACCATTCTATCGATATACGATGGGTGAAGATCAGATTATTGAATTTGATACTTCCAAGTGTGGACCTCCGGAGCCGATGGTCAATGCGATGATTGGCTTGAAGATGATCAATGACGCCCATACGAAACTGCTGATGATCAATCACAAGAAACCGATGGGCTTACTCGACAAAGTCGGTGAGAACTATTCGATAGAGGATGCAGCAATGGAAGACGGCAGAGTACAGCTTCTCTTTTCGTACAAGCCGGGTGAAAGCGAAGAAGCCAAGCTCAGTGATCCCAGCTGTGAAGGCTGATACGACCGATGTTTAGTGTTTCCAAAGATTATGCACCGCCCTTTGGTATGATCGCTCCTTTCTTCTGGATCGGTTCGCTCTTTTACCTTTTGGGTATGGTTTTCCTGCTTTTTTTGAGTCCCGATGCAGGCCACTTTGATCCGGCAGTTGCCGGATGGGCACACTGGTTTCTGCTGGGCTTTATGATGATGATTATTTTCGGAGCGATGGCCCAGTTGGTGCCCGTCGTGGTGGAAGTGGGTCACTTTTCTGTTGATCTCTACTATATCATATGGCCATTGCTACTTCTGGGGACGGTACTGATGAGTGCAGGATTCTGGATCTCGCCCACGATTCTGCCCTATGGAGGCTTGATTGTCCTGATCTCGATGGTGATCTTCCTCTATGATACGCTGATGACACTGCGCAAGGTGACAAATGTAACATTGACAGTCAAAACAGTCGTTGCTTCCAATCTCTTTTTGCTTGCCGGAATCCTTACGGGATTTATGATGGCTTTGGCAGTGGGGGCCGGCCTGGATGTCGACATCGGCAACTGGTTGGGTGCGCACGCAGTATTGGTGCTGGGTGGATATGTGACATTGACGATTATGGGGCTTTCGATGATCCTGTTGCCAATGTTCGGCCTTTCGCATGGATTTGATGAAACGCCGGTCAATCAAGCTTTTTATCTGATGATCGCCGGTGTCATTTTCTATTTTTTTGCGACAGTAATCGGATGGGAGCTCGGTAAATTTCTGGCTTTTGTGATGATGTTGGCATCAGTCACTCTCTATCTTCACCAAGTGGTGATTATCTATCAAACCCGTGCAAGAAAAGAGAATGATATCTGGGCAAAATCCATGTTTGTGGGGTACGGATCACTTCTTTTGGCTGCAATGCTGGGATTGGTATATATGATGACGAATAGTGAAAACTTTCTTATGAGTAGTGCGTGGTTCCTGATGATAGGGTTTTTCTCCTTTCTGATCAACGGCCATCTCTATAAGATCATCCCTTTTCTGGTTTGGTTTGAGCGCTATAGTCCGCTGGTAGGCAAAGAGAAGGTTCCCATGTTGGCCGATATGCTGCCCAAGCGGATGGCGGACTATGAGTTTATCTTCTCTTCTCTGGGACTGCTGATCGGTGGTATCGGTCTCCTGGTTGGAAATAGCGATCTCTTTATGGGAGGCGTTTCACTCTTGATAGCTGGCGCACTCTTTATGTTTATGAGTGTGCGATGGATGCTGAAGTATGGAGAGAATAAATCACAGTAATCAGGATCCTCGAATAGATCCGAGGCAGACGCGAATGAATTTGCGTTTCCAATAGATAATAGAGAAAGGTTGGAAAAATGTGTGCAATAACGAAAGAACAGGTCTTTGACGCGATCAGTACGGTGATCGACCCGGAAGTGGGATTCAACTTGGTCGAAATGGGCCTGATCTATGATGCAATCATCGATGAGACATGTAATGTAAAGGTCATTATGACGCTTTCGACACGCGGTTGCCCGCTGCATCAGATGATCACGCAGTGGGTCAAAGAGGCAGTTGAGAAACTTGAAGGTGTCGGAGAGGTTGAGGTAGAAGTCGTTTGGGAGCCGGCGTGGAATATCACGATGGCGGATGATAATGTCAAAAAGGCACTCAACGGATAAAAAGCGGGCTTAACGGCCCGATGCCTTTATCAATTTAATTGAATAAAAATACAAAAAACTCCATCTTATTTTAATGAGATAAATTTACTCTTAATTCATTTTTAAATAATTAATCACACTATTACCTTATAATTGACATAAATCAACTCTAAAATCAGCAAGTTAATGCTATGATAATCGAGTATATTTATGAGATCAGTAAATCAAATTGACTTATCGTTCTTGTAAATTCATAAACAAAAAGGAGGCTATATGTCAGTAAGTAGACGTGACTTTTTAAAAAGTTCGGCAGCGGTAGCAGCGGCAGGTGCTGTAGGGATTGCAGTCCCTCAGGAGGCGCAGGCGGCGGCGGCCAAAGCGGAATCGGACTGGAGATGGGACAAGGCAGCTTGTCGTTTCTGTGGTACGGGATGCGGTATCATGCTCGCCACCAAAGGCGGGAAGATCGTAGCGGTCAAAGGTGACCCGGCAGCACCGGTAAACAGAGGTTTGAACTGTATCAAAGGATACTTCAACGCGAAGATTATGTACGGTGCGGACAGACTCAAAACACCACTTTTGAGAATGAATGACAAAGGTGAATTCGACAAGAAAGGTAAATTCAAGCCTGTCAGTTGGAAACGCGCCTTTGATGAGATGGAAAAGCAGGCTAAAAAGGCACTCAAGGCAAGTGGACCTGAGGGTGTAGCAGTCTTTGCTTCCGGACAGTATACTGTCATGGAAGGATATGCGGCGCAGAAGATGATGAAAGCAGGATTCCGATCCAATGCGATCGACCCCAACGCGCGTCACTGTATGGCATCTGCGGTTGTCGGTTTCTATCAGACATTCGGTATCGATGAGCCGTCAGGATGTTATGATGATATCGAACTGACCGATACAGTCATCTCATGGGGATCCAATATGGCAGAGATGCACCCGATCCTCTGGTCACGTGTCTCCGACAGAAAGCTCTCCAACCCCGACAAGGTCAAAGTAGTCAATATCTCGACCTATAGACACAGAACATCTGACCTTGCCGATATCGAGATCATCTTCTCTCCAAGTACCGACCTGGCACTCTGGAACTATGTGGCACGTGAAATTGTCATGAGAGATGAAAAAGAGAAGATCATCGACTGGGATTTTGTCAAGAAGCATATGGTCTTTGCCGTCGGTCCTGTCAATATCGGTTACGGTATGAGAAGAAAAGGAGAGAAGTCTCTCGTAGATGGTAAGTATACTGATCTTGAGATGCAGACAATCTCCAAAGAGATGGAGAAAAAAGTCTCCGCAAAAGAGGCACCTGCTCTGGCACCTTATGGGTACAAAGAGGGTGATATGATGAAGCATACTGCCGGTACACTCAAGCACTGGGAGATCTCTTTTGAAGAGTACAAAAAATCACTCGAGCCATTCACACTCGACTATGTCGCCAAGATCGCAAAAGGTGATCCAAACGAAGATATCGAAGAGTTCAAGAAGAAGCTTCAGGCACTTGCCGACCTTTATATCGAAAAAGGAAGAAAAGTCGTCTCCTTCTGGACAATGGGTATGAACCAGCACACCAGAGGTACATGGGTCAATACACTCTCTTACAACGTACACTTTATGCTCAACAAGCAGGCAAAACCTGGTAATGGTGCATTCTCTCTGACCGGTCAGCCGTCTGCCTGTGGTACGGCACGTGAAGTCGGTACATTCTGCCACAGACTGCCAGCTGATATGATGGTCAAGAACCCCAAGCACAGAGCGATTACCGAGAAGGGTTGGCATGTGCCTGAAGGTACGATTAACCCAGTCGGAAAGCAGCACATTATGGCAATTCACAGAGGTATCGAAGATGGTCTCGTGAAATTTGCATGGGTTAATGTCTGTAATGCATACCAGGATTCTGCAAGTGCAAGTCACTGGATCAAAGCAGCCAGAGAGATGGATAACTTCATCGTCACTTCTGACGGCTATCCCGGTATCTCTGCAAAAGTCTCCGACCTTGTTCTCCCTTCTGCGATGATCTATGAGAAGTGGGGTGCCTACGGAAACGCAGAGCGTCGTACGCAGCACTGGAGACAGCAGGTACTTCCTGTTGGTGATGCAATGTCAGATACATGGCAATGGGTCGAGTTCTCCAAGCGCTTTACTGTCAAAGATCTCTGGGGTGAGTACAAGCCGTCAGGCCCAAGAAAGAAACCACTCCCCAATGTCATCGATAAAGCGAAGAAGATGGGTTATACAGAAGATACAACAATGTATGAAATCCTCTTTGCCAACGAAAGAGCCAAAAAATATAAGCTTGCCACTGACAAGTTCCCTCAGAAGGGCTACGACAACACAGAGTGTCTGGGTGACAGCAGAAATGTCAAAGGCAGTGACGGTGAAGTCTTCAAAGGTTACGGATTTATGATCCATGAGTATCTCTTCGAAGAGTATGCAGGCTTCGGTAGAGGCCATGGGCATGACCTCGCACCGTTTGAAGTCTATCACAAGGTACGTGGACTCAAGTGGCCTGTCGTCGACGGTAAAGAGACGCAGTGGCGATTCAACGTCAAGTATGACCCATATGCAGCCAAAGCCAATCCCGGAGGAGACTTCGCGTTCTACGGTACACTGGCCAAAGCATTGGCACAGGGTGACCTCCAGGGCATCAAAGACAAAAAGAAAAAGCCGTTGCCTAACAAAGCGAAAATCTATGCCAGACCATATATGGATCCACCGGAAATGCCAGATGAGGCTTATGATACCTGGCTCTGTACGGGTCGTGTCCTCGAGCATTGGCATTCAGGTACGATGACAATGAGAGTTCCTGAGCTCTATCGTGCAGTACCGGAAGCACTCTGCTACATGAACCCCAAAGATGCGAAAGCCAAAGGCTTCAAGCAGGGTGAACTGATCTGGGTTGACTCCAGAAGAGGCAAGGTCAAAGCACGTGTCGAGACCAGAGGTCGTAACAGACCACCTCAGGGATTGGTCTTTGTCCCATGGTTTGATGAGAAAGTCTTCATCAACAAAGTCTGCCTCGATGCGACGTGTCCAATGTCCAAGCAGACAGACTACAAGAAGTGTGCTGTCAAGCTTTACAAGGCATAACAGTTAGAGCGAAAAGAAAGGAAATCGTGTGAAAAAAGAGGGCAAAAAAGTTCAGATCAGCGAAAGGCGAAGGTTTTTTACCAATATCGCCCAGAGTACTGGCTTGGGTATTATGGGGGGGCTGCTATGGGCCGGCTATGCCGAAAAAGCCAAAAGTTCCCCTCTGACTCTGCGTCCTCCTGCCGCACTCGAAGAGAAAGATTTTCTTCGGACCTGTATCAAATGTGGTCTCTGTGCAGAAGCCTGTGTCAACCGGCCGAGCAATATCGACAAAGAGAGTGGTAAGCCCAGACCGGGTACGCTCAAGATGGCAAAGGCTCAAGATGATGTCGCGATCGGTACACCGTTTTTCGTACCGGTGGAAGTCCCATGCTATATGTGTGATGATATCCCATGTGTTCCGGTGTGTCCGACAGGTGCGCTGGATGAAAGCAGTGTGACCAACAAAGAGGGTGAGCTCGACTTCAAGATGATGGATATGGGAATCGCAGTTGTCGATCCCAACTCCTGTATCGCCTTCTGGGGGATACAGTGTGATGCCTGTTATCGTGCCTGTCCTCTGCTGGATGAAGCGATCAAGCTGGAGTACGGCAGAAACGAAAGAACCGGAAAGCATGCATTTTTGATACCGGTGATTGAGATGAATATCTGTACAGGATGTGGGCTTTGTGAAAAAGCCTGTGTGACCGAAAAGCCGGCGATTTTCATCCAGCCACGTGAAATCGCACTGGGAAAACCAGGCTCTCACTATGTCAAAGGCTGGGATCAGAAAGACCAGGAGCGTGTCGCTGAGCGTGTCGGTACCGATGTCACGACACACGGCAAGCGTAGTGAAAAAGAGGCGGCTGACTATCTGAACGAGGGGGTGGATTTTGAGTAATTACAAATATCTCATCCTCAGAAGGATCAGTCAGATCACGCTGCTTGTACTCTATTTTGGCGGGAACGCTTATGGATGGAAGATGCTCACAGGTACGATCTCGAGCTCCTCTGTCCTGGGCGCAATGCCTCTGAGTGACCCCTTTGCTGTCTTGCAGATGCTGGCAGCGGGAGCGGCGCTGAGCTTCGATGTTATACTGGGTGCGATTATCATTGCACTTTTTTACGGCATTATCGGCGGGCGTGCTTTCTGTAGCTGGGTCTGCCCTGTCAATATGGTGACCGACGCAGCCAATTGGCTGAGAAGAAAACTCTATATTGACAAGATCGAGCGCAAGATATGGGTGACACGTAACCTGCGATACTATATGATCGTGATTGCGCTGATTGTCTCCTTCCTGACCGGAATGGCGGCATTTGAAGTGATCAGTCCCATTACCATCCTCAACCGTGGTGTGATCTTCGGTTTTGGTGCGGGGGCAGGTCTTTTGGTCGCGATCTTTTTCTTTGATCTTTTTGTTCTAAAAAACGGATGGTGCGGACATATCTGTCCGTTGGGCGGTGTACACTCGATCATCGGCAAGTACAACCTTTTCAGGGTCAAGCACAACAGTGACAACTGTACGCTTTGTATGAAGTGCAAAGATGTCTGTCCCGAGGTTCAGGTACTCAATATGATCGGAAAGCGCAGCGAGTCTGTACTCATGCAGGAGTGCACCAACTGCGGTAGGTGTGTCGATGTCTGTGATGACGATGCACTGGGATTCAATATCCGCAACTATATCAAAAAATAAACCGGGAGGTATATATAATGAGAATGTTAATCAAAGTAGCTGCTTTGGGTTCATTGCTGGTGGCGACGAGCCTCTATGCAGCGGAATCGGCCAAGGTAGTCGACATCAATGCGAAAGCATCGGATGCAAAGAGAATTGCCAAAGAAGATCTTGGCACCAAAAAGACAGTAACGGAAGAGGCTTTGGGGTTGAGAAAAGTCGACCTCTACAAAGAAGATACGGCAGAGCCGGTCAAAGCGGACTTCAGCCGTCCTGCGCCAGGTGAAGCACAAAAATTTGAGAGAGCGTTTCTTAATGCTCCCCCAATGATTCCTCACAGTGTAGAGGGCCTGTTGCCTATCACCAAGGATAATAACCAGTGCCTGAACTGTCATATGCCGGAAGCGGCAAAAGGCGTTGGAGCGACACCACTTCCTGAATCACACTTCACGAACTTCAGACCTACGACGGTAATGGAGGGCAGCAATGTTGTCAAAGAGGGCAAAGTGGTTGGAAAAGATATTGGTAACACCAGCGATATCAAAGTCGCTAAAGCAAAACACTTGAAAACACTCTATCAGGGACGATTCAACTGTTCTCAGTGTCATGCGCCTCAGGCAAAAGTCGATACAGCGGTAGCCAATACTTTCACACCTGACTTTAAAGACGGTAAAGGCAAAGCCGGCTCTACACTGATGGATGTTATGAACGAAGGTGTTGAATAGTGGCAAGCAGGCGCGATTTCCTTACGGTATTTCGCAAACCGCTTGAAACCATCAATGCAAGAGCCGATCAACAGGAGAGCCTGATCGTCAGGCCCCCCTATGGCTCATCAGAATCTCTTTTTCAGAGTGAGTGTCCCGAATGCGAGAGCAAAGCGTGCGCCGCTTCCTGTGATGAAAAGATTATCGTGATCGGGGCAGATGGCAGCCCTATACTCAATTTTGCCAAGAGTGGCTGTACATTTTGCGAAGAGTGTGCGGCAGCCTGTGAAGCAGGTGTGTTGCAGCTGGAAAATGTGGCGACAGCCGAAAAGATCAATGCAGAATTTCGTATCTCGATCGAGGGATGCGTGGCTCACCACGGTGTCATCTGCTTCTCCTGCAAAGAGCCCTGTATCGATGATGCGATTCTCTTCAATGGAATGTTCAATCCCGTCATCGATATGAATCGGTGCACGGGATGTGGCTTTTGCCTGGGACGATGCCCAACACAGGCGATCAGTTATGTGGCGACGGAGATTGCAGTAACCGAAACAGAGTAAGCTATCTGCCCGGTGGAGCAATAAGAGTGCCCAGCATAAATTTTGGACTAGCTTGGCTCTCGCGACTCCTTGACAAATGAGCGGCAGATAGCTATAGTCATAAAAAAATAAGAGGATCAGATGAAAATCGAAACAGCCAAAGAGAAATACCCCAAACTTTTCAGCCAGCTTACAGAAGAGATCGATGGTATACGTGACCTTATAGTGATCGACGAGAATGAAAACGATGGTGATGTGGATGAGCTTGATGAGGTCGATGCAGAGGATTATAACTATATACTCTATTTGACAGATACACTGAAAAACGTGATTGGAGATGAGGAGCAGCTCATCGTACTGATCAAGCGTTTGGACGAAAAGAGCGAATTTCAGGATTTTTTCCCTGCCGAGATCGATCTCTATGGCGTACAGGCAGAGATCGATGAGTCGCAGATCGCCAGAGTGATTTTAGATACCGTTGAGGAGATGCTCTCTTGAAAAAAATAGCACTGATACTCTGCCTGGCACTGGGCTGGGCCTATGGAGTCGAAAATTATACACCAGTTCAGGAGATCGTTGTGGACGGAATGGCCAAAGATATGGTCGTGTACGGAGAGAATGTCTATATCGGCACAGACCAGGGAAAGTTGCAGGTCTATGACGATACGGCACAGAAGTTTGTCAAGGAGATATCACTGCCGAAGATCAAAGATTTCATGGGTGATATCGTACCCGCCAGAGTACAGAGTATCGATTATCTGGATGGTCGCTATCTGATCCTGAGTGACAGTGGAAAAGGCGGATACAGCAACCTCTGGATCCACGAAAACAACAATACGGTTCAGCTTCTCGGCCCGGAGGCCAAAGAGGCGATTGTCAAAGCACGCTTTGTCGACAAAGAGCATATTTTGTTGGGATATTTGAGTGACGAAGTGGCGCTGTTCAATACCAAAACCAAAAAAGAGCGCTACAGGGTGCAGTTGAGCGAATCCAAATTTTCAGATTTTGCATTGAATGAGAAAAAAACAGAAGCGGTATTTTCCTGCGAAAGCGGCGTGCTCAATATTGTCGACACCCAGACAGGCAAAATCATCAGGGAGCTAAAGGGTGTCAATGTCGACAATGTCTACAAAGTGGATTTCAAACAAAATATCGTATCCGGTGCCGGACAGGACAGGAGAGGCTCCATCTATGATGCCAGGACAGGAAAGGGAGACTATATAGAAGGGAATTTTCTGATCTATGCGACAGCCTTGAGTCCCAGCGCCAAAAAAGTGGCGTTTGCTATGGATGAGCAGAACAATATCTCGGTCTATAAGGTATCGACCAAGTCCAAAATAGCGGTGCTTAAAGGCCAGAAGAGTACATTGAATGTCATTGTTTTCAGAGACGAGACCACACTTTTCAGTGCCAGCAACGATAATACGGTGATGATGTGGAAAATAAAATAATCAAACAAAAGGAGCAGATATGAATATTTCAAGTATTGTGGTGCAGTGCAAGCAGGAAAACTACGACAGTGTCAAAAAATTGCTGGAGGAGAGTGAACTCTGTGATTACCATTTTGGAGACAAATCGGTAGGAAAGATCATTATCACTATCGAGGGAGAGGGTGTCGAGGAGGAGATCAAAAAGTTGACTACCATTCAGACAATGCCGGGTGTGATTGCGGCAGATATGATGCAGAGTTATCAAGAAGAGCTGGATGAAGAGATCAGAAAGCTCGAGGCTGCAGGGGATGTCCCTGAAATGCTCAATGACGACACGATGGATGTCAGAGATATTGTCTACAACGGAGACTTGAGGAAGAAATTTTAAAATTCGGAGAGAGAAATGGCAGTCATTATTGAATCGGTGATCAAAAGCAATCCCCTGGGACGCTGGTATATCGCGCTGAGTGATACGACCGAAGAGGAGAGCCTGGAGGTTTGTCTGGATATCTATGAGTATGCAGACAAGGTTGAAAAAATGGGTGAAGAGTATGGTGGCGATGTAGAGGTGGTCTGGTCAAGTGATGAGAACGTAACACCTGAACAGATCAATGAGGTACGAATGCAGATCATGGCATATGAGGCTGAGCAGGAGGCACTGAAAGAGGGCGAGACACATATGCCCGACGGCACCCCAAACTTTCAGGCAACGGAAGATACTCCGGATTTCAAAGGATGAAAGCACTCAAAGAGATCTATGGAGTAGGGATACTCTTCTTCTACTATATGAAGTATCTCATCCTTTTTGGATGGCCTCTGCTTCGTTTCGGTCTCGACTACAAACCCAATATCATTATGGATATCCTCTGGGTCTACTGCCTGCTTCTGGTGATCAAGGATATCATTTACAAATTTGTACTCAAAAAAAGTTATTGCGAAGAGGCACAGCAGCGACACAGTGCCTCGGAGAGGCCCGAGAAAAAATAAGAGGATACCGTATATCCTTTTTCATCCGGGAATCTCCTGTAAAAATACCTATCTGGTACCATTTCTAATCCTCCTTACGATACAATCTCTATATTATCACCCCGAAAGGATCTATCAATGTTTGGTTTGTTTGGCAACAAAGAGGAGAAGCATGTCAAAGCTTTTTTTGGTTCAACCGAAGAGGGCAGAGAGGAGACAGTAGAGCGGAAGAGTCCCTATGACGGCAAAGTCGTGAGTATCGCACCCGTTTGTGATGCCGAGGATGCAAAAAGAGCACTCCAGATCGCCAAAGAGGCGAGTCGGAACACTGCACGTGTACCGCTTTCCAGGCGTATACAGTGGCTGGAGGATGTTGCCCATACCCTGACGCAGGAGCGTGAAGCATTCGCTTTGGCGTTGACGGATGAGGTGGCGAAGCCGATCGCTTTTTCCCGTATCGAAGTCGACCGTTGTATCGAAACGATCAAAATTACGATCGCGGAGCTGGCGAACCTGCATGGTGAAACGATACCGACAGACCTGATGCCAAGCGGCAAACAGGCATTGGCCTGGTATCGCAGAGAACCGGTAGGGGTCGTGACCTGTATTACGCCATTCAACTTCCCTCTCAACCTTGTCGCGCACAAGATCGCACCGGCACTGGGAGCAGGAAACTGTGTCGTTCTCAAGCCAACGCCGGAGGCGCCCCGGACTGCCTATATGTTTGTAAAAGCTTTTGTGGATTCGGAATACGCAAGCAAAGATGCCCTGAGTCTGGTTTATGGTGATGCAGAGGTGGGGTCGGCACTGGTACAGAGTTCGATTCCCAGAGTGATCAGCTTTACCGGCTCTGTGCCCGTCGGAAATATCATTATCAAGCAGGCAGGGATCAAGAAGGTGAGTCTGGAGTTGGGCGGTAATGCGGCGACCTATATCGATCAGGGTGGGGATCTCAAGCTCGCAGCCGAACGCTGTGCTTTCGGCGCTTTCTACAACAGTGGCCAGGTTTGTATCTCTCTGCAGCGCATCTATGTGCACGAAGAGGTATACGAAGAGTTTGCCGAACTGATGGCAGCCGAGACAAAAAAGCTCAAGGTGGGCAGCCCCTACGAAGAAGAGACCTTCATGGGGCCGCTCATCGATGATGATGCCAAGCATCGTGCCAGAAGCTGGGTCGCTTCAGCCAAAAATGAAGGTGCCCGTGTCATTGCCGGCGGAGAAGAGATCGAGGGTATCTTCCCGCCAACCGTGATGGCGGATGTGACCGACGAGATGAAGATCATCTGTGAAGAGGTTTTTGCGCCGATCGTCAGTCTGGTGGCTGTGTCCAGTTATGAAACAGCAATCAAAAAGATGAACGACTCTCCCTATGGCCTGCAGTTCAGTATCTTTACCAACGATCTGAGCCTGACGAAGCGCTTCATCGACGATGCCGAATGCGGCGGTGTGGTGATCAACGATATTCCGACACTGCGCTTCGATGTGCAGCCTTATGGCGGAAGCAAACTTTCCGGTATCGGTCGAGAGGGCCCGAAGTGGGCGCTCGAGGAGTTTACGGAGATCAAATCCATCGTGATCTG
>JAOZOG010000641.1 GCA_029933395.1 Sulfurovaceae bacterium
TAAGCATTCTCGAACCCCCACTCCGACAGATCTTCCATCGTCATCACCAGGCTGATCTTACCGGCGGGTGCCACACGAAGCAGGCCGCATTCGTGCATGAAGTAGATATTCCCCTGCCCGTCGAGACCGACGTCTTTGCCGAAATTAATCCACGATGTCAACTCCATGGCATTCTTCCCGTCGATCTCATCGCAGGGGATGGGAAGTCCATTCCCCTCCGTTTGTCCCACGACAGTTTCCAGCGCAAAAGCGCCTTCGGTCATAACGTGGCTGCGTTGGCCGTCGCCGTATCTTAAGATCCCGCGCCAGCTGTCGAACGTATGGAGACTGGAGAGGCTCCAACCCTCCACACCCAGAGGCATCTCCGGCGCATGGTGCATCGACGTGGTAAATTCTCTTGAGATTCTGGCAAAGGAAGACCCTATACGAAATTGGGAAGAGGGCTGCAACACGATCACCGTATTTCGCATTCTGGGGCCAGTCGTAACACTATATGCATTGACAGTCGTAGCATCGTTCATCAGATAGACATATTCAATCCGGACATGGACGGGGACATTCCCGATGACTTTTCGGCCGTAGGCATCCAGCCCGTTCCATTCGAACCGATGCATCAAACCTACTTCGAATCGTTCGTAACTGCTTATATAGGTCACCCCTGCGACACTTACCGACACGGTGATCTCGTCTAGTTTGCTTGACCAGTTATCACCCAGCAGACGAAACTCCAGTATACCCGCTCTTTTGTCCCCCGATGTGCGGGAACTGTCGTAGACGAGTGCCGTGTCCGTACCGGGAAGCCTGATTGCCTCGCCCAGGGTACGGGACTCGATACGCAGAATGGAACCCTCCGCATCGCATGGCTCCTCCTCGTCCTCTTCCCGATTGTTGTTCAGATCGTTCTGATAATCGTCGTTGTCGGGAGGCGTGGCATCCTCGGGTGGATCCGGTACAGGCCAGTTGTGGTCCAGAGGAGAAAAATGATTTACCGGTGTTCGCCACAGCGTGT
>JAOZOG010000213.1:0-3000 GCA_029933395.1 Sulfurovaceae bacterium
TCTATCTCTAGGTCGTAAGAAATGGGGAAAAGAGAAGCAGGCAACTCTTTACGCAGCACATGTGACATCGTCAAGGCGACCCCGATACTGACAACGTCGATAAAAAAGAAAATTATTCTTGCAAAGAAATCTTTCATCGCTCCTTGTTTATTCATGATACAGGATCACTCTCTCCCTTCATTTTTCTTTTCAACATATGAAAACCTTTGGAAAAAATGTTTTCTCCCTCGATTTGTACGACTGGCCATTCCCGCACTTTTTTCCCTTCATTCCGTTGATGGTGGAGTACCCAAACATTGAAAAGGCGTTCAGCCATAAATCCAAAAACTCTACGTTGATAGGGATCGTAGTTTTCAATATCCAGCCGCTTTTCTATTTCGAACAGGAGAGGAAATATCCACTCCATGTATTTGAAAAGCAGGGGGGTTGGCATGATGAACATGTTGTACAGATGAAGTTTCGTTCCTTTCATTACCGTGGCGAAAGCCTCTTTGTATGCGGGATACATCTCATAGAGAGTGTGGCGCATAATGATGAAATCTTTCGCATAATGTGCGTGGCGATAATGTTGTTCCACTGTTTCTATCCAGTAGTTTCTTTTTTTAGGGACCAGGATGTCGAAATGGGCCAAGGTGCCGAGTATTTCTTTTTCCGAAAGAACACCACTCCTTCGGAAAGAAGTTTTTTTGAAATACCTTCGATAATGAACGAGACCTCCATAGTCGGCATTTTTGAAAAAATCGTTTTTCCATGCCCAATAGAGTGCAGTCAGTTCCGAGAAGGAGGGGTTTTTTTCGGATATATTGTTTCCACAGTCGTCACGCAGGAATCCGAAATCTTCTTCATGCAGGCGAGCACCTACCTGAATAGGATAATACCCGGACATTTTGGGAATATCGTAGCGTTTATGCGTAGGTACCAATATTTTTACGCGCATGGAGATATTATATCTTCAAAAACTTTCAACGCCCTTGCAACGATGTCGTCCATGTCGTAGTACGTGTATTCTGCGAGTCGACCGATCAAGAGAAGATTTTTTATTTTTCGGGCATATCGGGCATAAAGCCGATAGCGTTTTTGATCTTCTTCGGTAAACATTGGATAATAAGGGATGTTTTTACCGGGGAAGTACGGTTGGGGGAACTCCTTGAGAATGATCGTTTGATCGGAAGCGGTCGGGTGAATGTGCCGAAACTCGGTAATTCGCGTGTATTGATGGTCGTTTGGGTAGTTGATGACCGCATGATCCTGGAAAAAACTTTTTGCATGTCTTTCAAACCGAAGGTCTAAGGAGCGATACGAAAGTTTTCCAAATCGCATCCCGAAAAGTTCGTCGATCATACCCGTAAAGATAATTTTTGCCTCGCAAGGTCTGTTGTCGAAGAAGATTTTATCGTTTTTGACTTCGATACGTTTTAATGCGTCGCAGCCGAGAGTGAGGGTGATATTTGGATGGTCGAGCATCTTTTCAAACAGTGGTGTGTAACCTTTTTGGGGTACGGCTTGATATCTATCCGTGAAATATCTGTTGTCGAATCCTGTGACGATAGGGACTCTTGCTGTTACATTCTCATCGATCTCTTCCGGTCTTTTCCCCCACTGTTTCGCCGTGTAATTTACGAAAATTTTGGCGTAAATGAATTGCGCCAGACGATTGAGATCTGTATCCGTTTCCTTCATGAGTTCGAGAATCGGAATCTTTTTGTTTTCGCCGTATCTGAAAATCAGTTTTTCTTTGAGGATTCTGACTGTTTCTTTGTCGAACACTTCGGTGAGAGAGTTGAAGTTGAAAGGAAGGGGGATGAGTTTGCCATCTATGGAGGCAACTACTTCGTGGACATAGGGATGCCATGTGGTGAATTGAGAAAGATATCTGAAAACCTCAAGGTTGTCGGTATGGAATAGATGGGGACCGTAAGCGTGGACAATAATGCCGGAGGTATCGACGTAATCGTAGCAATTTCCACCAATGTGGGAACGTTTTTCAAGAAGCAATATTTTTTTATTGCATACCCTTGCCAATCGTTCTGCCAGGACGGAACCGGCCAATCCGGCCCCTACAACGATATAATCATAGTCCATCATGCACCTTTTTTACCAAACTATCCAAAAGATTTTGGACGGGAGGATATGGAGCGAATCTTTTTGAAAAGAGAAAGGAGTTGCCGTTAGGATTCTGAAGGAGGTGCAGGAGCTCCTTTTCAAACTCTTTCTGGGTACGGCTCGTTTTTACAGAGAGTTTCAAGCATGGATCGAAATAGAACTCTCTATTTTTCTTCTTATAATTTTCATAATCCGGGCAGAAAAGCAAAACAGGTACAGAGATATAAAGTGCCTCAAAAATCATGGAGGAATAGTCGGTTACAAGAAGATCGACGGTCGGCAGTAGATCGTAGATATCCTCATGCGGAGAGATCGAAACTATATGAGAGTGGGTATCGAAAGTGAAAGTGTTGCGGTCCGAAGGATGGAGTTTGATGAGAAAAATGAAATCGTTTTTTTCCAAAAAACTGTCGAGGCGATCTAGATCGAAGTGATCTGCGAAGCGAAAGGAATGATCGTCTCTCCAGGTTGGGGCGTATAATATTCTCTTTTTTCCTTTTTTGGAGAATCGATATTTCGAAAGACTGGTCAAACGAGGGGGGAAAGCTTCGAAAGTGGCTTCTTTATCGATACCGAAAGCCGAAGCAAAACACTCTTTCTCATACTCGGACGCTACGAGAAGAAGATCGGGCTTGGCGACGAGGTGGGGCTTTAAAAGAGAAAAAACCAGAGGGTATCTGTTTCTCAAGCTATATTTGCCTGTCGCAACGTCACGTTCGATTTTTTTGAGGGGAGTACCGTGCCATAAATTGATATAACGAGCTCCACCCGAAAGCCAGAAGTTTATGTCCGATGGATAACCGGAGTAAATATAGGTGCCTGCACGAAGGCAATACCAAATTCCCATAGGATTGTATTGGCCATATGCCGTATAGCCAAGATTCCGCAGTTGTTTTA
>JAOZOG010000213.1:3010-3926 GCA_029933395.1 Sulfurovaceae bacterium
TTATTTGGAGATGAAAATTTTTTTGTACGATCGGTTATCCTTTTCCAAAAAAAGAGACTTAACGTTTCCAGAGAAAGATGAGGTGTGAACTCCAAAAACTACAATTTGTTTGTTTCTTGGAAAAAGTTTTGAAAGAAAAAAAATTATCCAACCGCAGACGGAACAAGCTACTAGAAAATCTTTTTTTCGGATATGACGTATTCTACTCAAGACAACAACTTCAAAATTGATTGATAGACCCTTTGGGTGCTGTGAGTGTCCTCATGGGTATGAAACCTTCTTTTGATTGTTTTTCTCTCTACAGAATAGAGAGAAGGATTTTTGTCAAAAATTTCAAGCCATTTGAGGATTTCGTCCCAGTCCTTTGCTTTTGGACCCGGAGTTATCTTATCGTAGTCAAAATAAAATTCCCGTTCTTTTTCAAGATAGCTTTCTTTGTCGAAGGGTGCGAAGATTATTGGCCTATCCAACAACAGATAATCGAAAAAAACGCTCGAATAGTCGGTAATAAGTATATCGTAATGATGAAGTGTTTCGTAAATGGCTGCCTGGTCCAAAAAACGAATTCTGCGGGATGAACAAAGCTCTTTTTCCACTCTTTTCGACGGACGATTGAACGGGTGAAGTTTGATCTCCAACTGCATATGATGACGGGTTAGAAAGTCGTCCAGTTTTTTTATGTTGAAACCGTATTGCAGGAAAAGATCGAAATCCGAATGCACATTCCCTCTGAAAGTTGGCATATAAATAATTTTTTTTATGCTATCTCTATTTCTGGAAACGGAAGCGTTTTGTAGGAGTATATCGTTTCTTGGGTATCCGGTAATTACCACCCGTTTTTTTGGAACGCGAAAAGCCTCTGCAAAAATAGTCCGAGTCTCTTCGGAGAGCGCAAGAATGAGAGAAGGTTCGTTGT
>JAOZOG010000642.1 GCA_029933395.1 Sulfurovaceae bacterium
TGAAGGGGATAGGATAGATATGGTATCCGGAGAATGCCTCACTCTGGATATTGCCTGCATCTTCCGCTGCCGCCATCATCGCCCGCTTGGCATAGACTCTCCGGGATTGGGGCTGGGGTGCGTTGACTTCACCGGCGAGGACGGTGATGTTGGCGTCCTGGTAAGTCGCACCGGAGTTGTTGGTGATGGTGATCCAGGAGTTGAGGTCGAGGGTCTTGTCGTCAGAGAGATTGGCAGTATAGTCACTTTTCCAGCTCATTCCGTGTGCGAGATATTTCAGGTCGATATCAAGTGTTTTGGCCTGGGTTTCTACATTCCAGAAGAGTGAGGGCTTGACGGCCATTTCACGGGGGATATCAGGAAAGAAGATTTGATAAGGTGTAAAGATGACGCCGAAATTTCTCTCCCTGACCAGCAGGGGATTGGTAGCGAGCAGTGTTCCCTCTTTGATCTCTACCGAGTCCTTTTTTTCGATATAGTGGATTGTTTTGCCCAAGTGGTTTTTGAGCAGCGAAGCATAACTGATGACATCATAGGAGTAATTTTGCGAATAGAGTCTCACGGGCTCCGAAAAGGAAGCGAGTATCGAACTGGTATCGATCGAACTCGGGACACCGGGGTACATCAGTTTGACCTGTCCGGGTTTTTCGATCTTGACGGAACGCTTTTCGGTGATCATCGCCAGATTGCTGCCATAGAGTGTCAATGCCACCTCTTCGGGTTCGCTGGTAATGGCAAGATTGTCGGCTGTCAGCAGTGTGCTGCAGAGAAGGAGGGAGCTGAAAATGATAGGCTTCATGAGGTATCCTTTTTATGTTCTTGGTTATATTGAGTCAATTATACCACAGTAGGGTGCGCCGCGCGCACCAAAATATATCGAAAGCTATGCATTGTCATAAATATTGGTGCGCGCGGCGCACCCTACGCAGTTTTGAGGTAGTATTGAGTAGTGAATATACTTTGAGATATAAAAACATTTCAAAATGCAATCTAAATCCTTTTTTCA
>JAOZOG010000643.1 GCA_029933395.1 Sulfurovaceae bacterium
CCGGTGTGTGGAGATGAGAGCCGTGAAATGTTCATGAGAAACATAGATGGGAAAAAAGTCCAGATGTGCGACAAATGCTACAACAAGAGGCTCCCAACGTGCGTGCTCTGCAATAGAAAAAAGAAAATGTTCCGCTTGGACGAACGGGGACGAAGCATCTGCAAGGCATGCGCCACGATGGTCCGAAGATGCGGGAAGTGCGGGAAGGAGATGCCCGGCGGACGGGGGAGGATCTGCATGGAGTGCGCCGCGAGAAACGGTTTGGTTCGGAAAAAACGCTTCGGAGTGGGCTCGTTGCCGAAACGGACGGCCGATGCGTTCGAAACGTTCGCCGACTGGTTCGAAAGAAAGCGCGGCCCGCAGGTCGCGTCGTTGAGGCTGCTCGAATACCTCCCTTTTTTCATGGATGTCGGCTCTTTGGAAGAGAGGTTCGGACGGCTTCCTCTCTATCGAGAGTTGGCGGATGTTTTGAGCGTCAAGCGGATATGGGAGAATCGGTTGGCGATGGAGTTTCTGGACGAGAGTGGAGTGGTGAAAAAGGACGTGGCGGCGCAGAAGGAGATCGCGGAGAGGGACACGATAGAAAGATACCTCGGGGCTTTCGCGGAGAGATCTTTTTTCTCGGAGGCGATGAATAGGTATTTCGAGAAACTGAAAGCGAAAATGCTGACGGGGAAGACGACGATACGCTCCGTCCGTTTGGCCCTGACGCCGGCGAAAAGGTTTCTGGAGTATTGCGACTATTGCGGCAGGGAGCGCCCGGACCAGGAGACTCTGGAGGGATACCTGTGGATCTATCCGGGGCAAAAGAGTGCGCTGACGGGGTTCGTGAACTTTTTGAACGGACGGTATAGCCTGGGTTTATTGATGTCTGAAACAAAAAAGCCCGTATTGAGCAGCCCCAGCAATTCGAAAAAATATCTTGAACAAAGATTCATCGAAATGATGAGAAGCGGGGACCTTTTTGATAAAAAAGAAAAAGAAGAGTTCCTGAAAGTGGCGATCG
>JAOZOG010000644.1 GCA_029933395.1 Sulfurovaceae bacterium
GGAGTTGAGCCGCGGGGAAGTGGGGTGTGCGTTGAGTCATCTTTCCATATATCGGCGCATGGAAGAGGAGGGGCTGGAAAAGGCCGTGATTTTGGAAGACGATGCTGTTGTATGTGACGATTTTCCCACCATTTTGAAACATTTGGATGAGGTTCCGCCCCACTTTGAATGCCTTTTGCTTGGATACGATGCCGATATTGTTAGAGAAATTTTTCTCTACACCTCTTTTTGGGGAAGTAGAAAATATTTCGGGAAATACCGACTTAAAAGATTTGTCAAAGTGGCGTTTGGAACCTATGGATACATGATTACATTGCAAGGGGCGAGAAAGCTCCTTGCGCAAATCGAAACCGTCGACAAACCGATCGATCACTATACCGGCGGTCTGGAAGTCCTGAATCTTTACGGCCTTTCACCCCGTTGCGTCACGGTACCGAGGCAGGATCTGGAGAACAGCTCCATCGTAAAAGAGAGAAACGAGTTGAAAAAAGTTTTATATACCAAAAAGTACGATCACTGGATCGCCAGATGGCTCAATCGTTTCCGCCTGGGCATTCGTCTGTACGTGCTCAAAACGCTTCCTCTTTCCATGGCGAGAAAATATGCCGCGAAAGTTTTCACGAATCGGAGAAAAGATGAACGACGTTGACATCGTCGTCCTGTGGGTGGACGGCAACGATCCTGCATGGCGCAAAGAGCGTGCCCGTTATGTCGCGGATGAAGAAGCGCAAAACGTGCGGTATCGCGACTGGGATCTGCTGCGCTATTTTTTCCGGGGGGTCGAAAAATTCGCTCCCTGGGTACGGCATATCCATCTGGTGACGTGGGGTCATCTGCCCGAGTGGCTCGATACGGGTGCGCGGAAGTTACGCATCGTTCGTCACGAAGAGTACATCGATGGAAAGTACCTCCCCCTTTTCAACGCCAATCCTCTGGAAATCTCTTTGCACCACATACCTGGGCTTGGTGAGAAGTTTATCTATTTCAACGACGATTTTTTTA
>JAOZOG010000214.1 GCA_029933395.1 Sulfurovaceae bacterium
CGTGAAGAGAAGATCAATAAGGTGATTGAACTGGTCTTGATCGTGACACCACATATTGTCAATAACTCCAAAGATGTATCTCTGAGGGATCTGGGGTATAAAAGAGCCAATGGAAAGTAGATACAATCCGGCAAAGAATGTTTTCATCGATTCGATCGATATCGATGACTACATCAAGCTGGACTCTTCTCTCCATGCCTATGACCAACTGCTGCACAGTATCGAAAAACCCCTGAAAATGATACTGGTTTTCGGTCGTCCGGGAACCGGTAAAAGCATCCTCCTTAATCATCTTTATCAAAAACAGAAATATCAAAAAGATATACACTATTTCGAAACGCCGATGACAAATGAAAAAGAGTTTTACCAGAAACTCTTCAAGGTTATTACCGGGGAAGAGCTCCCTCCCCATACGCAGGTAAATTTCTCGACACTGGTCGAGTACTGCAGGACGCTGCGTGGAAAAAGGGATATCATCATACTGCTTGATGAAGCACAGATGTATTCCAAAGAGATGATGGAGCGTATCCGCCTGCTTTCGGATACCCGTTCGATCAAATTTGTCGTCTCTCTGCACAAAACGGAGAATGAGGACCTGATCGCAAAAGAGCATTTCCAATCCCGTATCTGGGAAGTGGTAGAGCTCAAAAATGGTAACCGGTCCGATATTCAAAACTATATCCATAAAAAACTACTTAAAAAGAATCTCTTTGAAATCGCCAATGTCATCCAGAAGAGCCATATCAGGCTGATTTGCAAATTGACAAAGGGCAATTACAGAGAAACGAATAAACTGCTTTTTACCATATTTGAACTCTATGAGTATTACGACAGGAATGACCCGTCCAAAATCAACCATAACAGGTTTTCCAATAAAATCATAGAGATGGCGGCTCTCAAGCTGGGATATCTCCATGTATGATGTAGAAGGCCTGGAGAAGGAGTGGAAGCGCTATAAAAACAAACAGCGCATCCCTTGGGCTGTTGCATTTATGGTACTTGTTTTATTGGTTATGTATATGCTGTTCAGGAGTGATTTTTCAACACTTTTTTCAGGACAACCCGATAACAATACCAGCAAAAAGGCAGAGGAAACACCAGAGCCAAAAAAGCATACCAAACTGCAGGCGTATGTGCCAACACTTCTGCCTGGAGAGGAGTCAAACCAGAGTTTGCAAGATGTTGATCATGCAGAAAAAAAAGAGGTGAGTGAGCAGAATAGCACCAAAGAGGAGAGTCGCCCTCCAATCTCTATAGAGGTTTCTGAACCAAAAGAGGTACCCCCTGAAAAACACAGGAAGAAATATATTAAAATAGAATTGACGGATATGTATCCGGACTCGCAAAAGGAACAAAAAGCTTCAAACACTAAAAAAGGCAAACTTTCAATAAAGCGTGTCGAGAAAAACTTTTCCAAATCAAGAAGCTATCGTGATTCACTCTATCTGGCTCAGGCATACTATAGGAAGGGTGACTACGCCAAGGCGCAAATGTGGGCACTCATTACGAATGACCTGAATAGCAAACTGGAAGAGAGTTGGCTCATCTTTGCCAAGTCCAAGGCAAAAATGGGGCAGAGAAAAGATGCAGAGCAGGTTCTTGGTTCATATATCAAGAAAACAAATTCACCCAAGGCAAGAGCACTATTGGTGAAAATCAAAAAAGGGAAAATTTAATTTTTTTCAATAACTGACGAAGAGGAATGGAGTGGGGTATAGGCAAAGCATGCTATACTATTTATCTATATAAAATTGAGAGAAGGGGGTTCAATGGCTAATCTTATTGAAATGATGCTGAGTGACAAGATTATTACCAAAGAAGCGGTTTCTGCATTGGTCAGAAGCAGGCCTCCCAAGAAAGTCTCTATTGCCAATCTGATACACGAAGAGATGTTGGATCAGGAAAAGGCGGAATCCTACCTGGTTAAAAAAGTCAGGGAAGGCGTGATCACACTCGATCAACTGGAGAAGATCGAGGGTATTGATATTGCACATATTTTTCAAACTGTCGCTAAAGAGTTGCATGTTCAGTATGTAGATTTGGATGATATGGATATCGATATGCATCTTTTCAGCAAGACACCGTATCGGCAGTTGATCAAGTATAATACGATGCCGATAGAAGAGACGGATATCAGTATTCTGGTTGCCTTCTCTGATGTTCTGGATATGGCTGCAAGAGATGCACTGCAGAGAATCTTTCCCAAAAAACCAATTAATATTGCCATTGCCAGGCCCTCTCAAATCAGGAAACGATTGCAGCAGTTGGAGCTTACTGAAAGTATCAAAGGTTTGATCGATGAGATCAGAGAGGACTTGATACAGGCGGGTAGTGACGAGCAGACAGATGAATCACCGGCCGTTCTGCAATTGATCGATATCATCTTGAAATCCGCCATTATTTCCCGGGCCAGCGATATCCATGTAGAGGCAACAGAAAAGAACTGTATGGTCCGAGACAGGATCGATGGAATGCTGAGACAGAGCTTTATTTTTGACAGGGATATTTTTGCCCCTCTCTCCTCCAGGCTGAAACTGCTTGCCAATCTTGATATCGCAGAAAAGCGGAAGCCACAGGATGGCCGATTCAGTGCCACGATTACCGGCAAGGAGTTTGACTTCAGGGTTTCGACACTGCCGACACTGTTTGGTGAGTCTATCGTTATGAGAATCCTGGATAAGACAAAAGTCTTGATCAGGCTGGAAGATGCGGGTATGAGCAAGACATCCTATGACAGGTTTTCTGAAGCGATTAAAGTACCATTCGGTATCGTCCTCGTGACAGGTCCTACGGGAAGTGGTAAAACCACAACACTCTACGGTGCTCTCAATGCCATCAAGGACGTTAAAGATAAGATTATCACCGTTGAAGACCCAGTCGAGTATCAGATGAACGGTATTCAGCAGGTCCAGGTCAATGCCCATGTCGGCCTGGGCTTTGCGGATGCGTTGCGCTCGATACTGCGTCAGGATCCCGACAAGGTAATGATCGGCGAGATACGTGACCATGAGACACTGAGGATCGCCATACAGGCTGCACTGACCGGGCACCTGGTGCTCTCAACATTGCATACCAATGATGCAGTATCAGCCATTAACAGAATATTGGATATGGGTATCGAAAGTTACCTGGTGAGCGGTTCATTGGTAGCGATTCAGGCTCAGCGTCTAGTAAGAAAGATATGCACCTATTGCAAGAAAGAGTATATTCCCTCTGAAAGACTTCTGTCGGAAATCAGGGAATATCTGCCAGAGGAGCCGGTCTTTTATAAGGGAGAAGGCTGCAAAGAGTGTCAGCAAACTGGCTATATGGGAAGGGAGATGATCTCGGAAGTACTGCCTGTCAGTGAAACACTCTCACGAATGATCGCGGCAGGTGCCTCCAAAGACGAGATGGAAAAGCAGGCGATTCAGGAGGGATTTGTTTCTATGTTTGAGGATGGAATCAATAAAGCACTAGCGGGCGAAACAACACTGGATGAAGTCTATCGGGTAGCGAGGTTATAATGAAATACTATAATGTAACGATAATGGAGAAGGGACGCAAGCGCGTCGAGTTGATACAGGCAGATCACAAAATGTCAGCTGTAAATAATGCCAAATCTAAATTCCCCGGGGCAATGGTTCTCAAGGCGATAGAGACGGAGCCGCCCCTTGAAGAGAGTTTTAAGAACTTTACGAAGAAATTGAAAAAGTCATTCAAAAAGAAAATTAATATCGATGATAAAATATCAACAATTCGTCAAATTTCCGTTATGACAGATGCGGGTATCGCGATCAACGACACACTTGTTGATGTAGCAGATAATACAACCAATCAACAGCTTAAAGAGATATACAATGTTATCAGCAATGACATCAATGC
>JAOZOG010000215.1 GCA_029933395.1 Sulfurovaceae bacterium
CTCATAATACCACCACAACCTATTATAGGCAACGAGACAACTTTTTTTACCTCAAGGTTTTGCTCATGGTTTTATCGTTTTGTCTGATGAGGCCATTGTGAACTATAAAGTAGACAATTATTATGCTCCAAAATATGAAAGAGGGATCAGGTTTGATGATAATGAATTGGCAATAAAGTGGGGAATTGATTTGCATAATATTATTGTTTCGGAAAAAGATGCTCTTCTGCCTCTTTTAAAAGATGCAGATCTGTTCGAATAAAAATCGTTCTTCAAAGGTTAATGAGTAAATGATGAAAAAAAAGATTGGGATAATTGGATCCGGTTTTGTGGCTGGTGGATTAGCAAAAATTTTGGATCAAAGCAATGATTTGCAAACGGCAAAAATATATACAAGAAGTGATATCGGTAAAAGAAATGATTTCCCTTTTCAGAATAAAATGACAAATTCACTTCAGGAAGTTATCGATACATCCGACTTAGTAGTCGAATGTACGGGAGATCCTGTGACAGCGACTGAAAATATTGAAAAAGTTATAGAAGCAGGGCTTCCCGTTGTTACAATGAATTCCGAATTCCATATAACCACAGGTTCGTATTTTGTGGAAAAAGGAGTTTTGACAGAAGCTGAAGGAGATCAGCCAGGGTGTACTGCTGCGTTGTACGAAGAGGCTTTGTCAATGGGATTTGAGCCATTGGTATTCGGTAATATAAAGGGTTTTCTCAACACTACACCAAAACGGGAAGAGATGGAGTATTGGGCAGGCAAAAAAGGCATCAGTGTAGAAATGACAACATCGTTTACAGATGGAACGAAGGTACAGATAGAGCAGGCATTTACTGCAAATGGTTTGGGTGCTACTATCGCAAAAAATGGACTTCTTGGAATTGAAGTTGACAATGTAAAAAAAGGGGGTGATATATTAGGAGTGGAAGCGGATAAAATCGGTACTGCTATTTCAGATTATATATTGTCTCCACAATCTCCTCCTGGTGTATTTATTACTGCAAAACACGAAAAAAGCCATATTCAGGCACTGGAATACTTAAAAATGGGAAATGGTCCGTATTATACATTGGTAAAAGATTATCATCTTGTCTATTTTGAAATTCCAAAAACAATCAGGCGTATATTAAATGGCGGACCCATCCTATTGGATAACGGCAGTAACCCCTCCATAAGTGTAGCCACTATTGCGAAAAAAAAGTTGAACCCTGGCGATAAAATATCGAAAGGTATAGGGAGTTTTTCGGTAAGAGGAGAAGCTATTAGAATCAAGGACATGCCTAATCATTTGCCCATCGGTTTATGTAATAATGTAACAATCAAGAAAAAAGTAGAAGAAGGTCAGACACTGACATTTGATGATATAGAACTGGAAAGCAACAGAGCTATAGAGATTTGGTACCAAATTCTGGAAAAAGTACAGCAACGATGAGTCTTTCAAATTTGGATTGTAAGTTGATTGTTTTTTCAAATCGTCCACATCTATTGCAGATATATACAGGGTTATACCTGTTGAAAAAAAGTGGCTTGATCTCATTAAAGCAACAGATCATACAGAAAAATCTGATCAACGAAAACCTTCCTGTGCATATAAAAGATGCAAAAGCCTATCATTGTCAAGTGGTACTCAATGATCAAATTTCTCTCTATTACGACCTTCATGATTCGTGGGAGATTGATGAAGAAGCCTTAAAAAAATGTGACCTATATTTTAAAAGAAGTTTTGATGAAAAAGCTCTTTGTGGAAAGTATGATAATACTGTGTTGAAAAAAATCAAACCGCTTGGCATCAATTTTTGGGCAGTGCCTGATCATTTCAGTCTTTTTAAATTAAAACGGGATTTGCTGAGCAAAGATGATTTCAAAAGAAAATTCTATCATTTGTTAGTAGCATCTGGAGTGTTCGATTCACAGCTGCAATTGACACGGATATCGGATCTGGAAACTATACCCGATACAGATCAGGAACCGAAAATCTTTTTCATTACACGTACTTGGGATCCTCACCCGAAAAACAAATATAGTGAAAAGAAAGAAAAAGAAAGAAAAGAGATCAATGAAAAACGTGCCGAATGTATCCGTCTTCTTCAGAAAGAGTTTGGAGAGAAGTTTGTGGGTGGATTTTCCCATTCGGAATATGCGCGGCAGACATACAAGGATTTGTTACTTCCTGAAAATTTACTTTCCGTTACAAAAAGGCGGGAGTATATGAAAATAATGGAGTCTTGCCCTATCGGTATATCTACCAGAGGGTGGCATGAGTGTATACCGTGGCGGATAGGAGAGTATCTCATCAAAGGGAGGGCGATCATCACTGAACGAATAGAGCATAAAGTTCCTGGCAATTTTACTGAGAACAAAAATTATCTTGCTTATGATACTCCCGAAGAGTGTCTAAAGCATGCCAAAGACCTTTTTAATGATCATGAAAAAAGAAAAAAAATGATGCTTGATAATTTCAGGTATTATTATGATTATGTAAAAGCTGAAAATCTGGTTTTAAACAGTTTGCTCACTGCATTGGAAACCTTTGAAAGTCGAACATAATTATCAAAAAATCATAATAAAGGAGATTATTATATTATGAAAATCCTAGTCACAGGAACCGCAGGCTTCATTGGTTTCCACCTAGCCCAGCGCCTTCTAGAACGAGGTGATGAAGTCGTGGGTCTCGACAATATCAACGACTACTATGACCAGCGGGTTAAATACGGCCGTTTGGAGCAGACAGGCATCGAAGGGGGTGCCGCCATCGAGTACGGCAAACCGGTCCAGAGCTCCAAATACGAAAACTACCGATTCGTCAAACTCAACCTCGAAGACCGAAGCGCCATCGACGAGCTTTTCGAAAAGGAGAAGTTCGACAAGGTCTGCAACCTGGCCGCCCAGGCCGGTGTACGCTACAGCCTCACAAACCCCCACGCATACGTCGACAGTAATATCGTCGGCTTCGTCAACATCCTCGAAGCCTGCCGACACAACGACGTGAAGCACCTGGCCTACGCCAGCAGCTCCAGCGTCTACGGCCTCAACGAGACGATGCCCTTTAGTACCCACGACAACGTCGACCACCCGATCAGCCTCTACGCCGCCAGCAAGAAGTCCAACGAACTGATGGCCCACACCTACAGCCATCTCTACGGCCTTCCCACGACGGGCCTGCGCTTCTTTACCGTCTACGGCCCCTGGGGACGTCCCGACATGGCGCTCTTTCTTTTCACCAAGGCGATCATCGAAAACCGCCCCATCGACGTTTTCAACTACGGAGAGATGCTGCGGGACTTCACCTATGTCGACGACATCGTCGAAGGGGTGATCCGCGTCATCGACCATCCCCCCAAGGGCAACCCCGAATGGAGCGGCAAACATCCCGACCCGGGCAGCTCGAAAGCCCCCTACAAGATCTACAACATCGGCAACAACAACCCGGTCAAACTCCTCGACTTCATCGAAGCGATCGAAAAGGCCCTGGGCAAAAAGGCCGAGAAGAACATGCTGCCCATTCAGCCCGGCGACGTACCGGCAACCTACGCCGACGTGACCGATCTGGTGGAGGACCTGGGATACAAACCGGCCACACCGATCCAGGAGGGTATCGACAATTTCGTAGCCTGGTACAAGGAGTTCTACAATGTCTGACAAAATTGCCGTCATCGGCCTGGGATACGTCGGCCTTCCCCTGGCCCACGCCTTCAGCGCCAAATACAAAGTCGTCGGCTTCGATATTGCCCAGTGGCGTATCGACGAATTAAGAAGCGGTCATGACCGCACCCTCGAACTCAGTGATGATCAGGTCAAAGAGGCGATCGCCAACGGGATGGAGTTTACCAACCAGCTTGACGT
>JAOZOG010000216.1 GCA_029933395.1 Sulfurovaceae bacterium
CACGGTGATGATACGATACTTTACTGCATTTATTACACGATCGAAGAATCACTGGAAATGTTCGGGGTCATCTATCTCATCCATATCCTGCTCAAGTTGCTGGAGGATACAGAGCTGACTGTGAAATAGTTTGCAGTTGTGATGGTGGGCATAAATGCGCCACCCTACGGCAATTCCTAATTATCCGCGTTCCGTAGGGTGACGCTTTCAAGCCCACCAAATAAAGATTCAGAAGGTAGACATAAAGACGTCATCCTGCAAGTCAACGACACTTAAACTTCTGCGTAAACGCTTTGAGCTCTTCTCCCAGGTTGTAGTCTATTTTGCCTTTATGTTTGACCAGTGCGATGTGATAGAGTGATGTTCTGTTCTCGTCGGAACCGCATGACCAGATCGTTCCCAGGTGGAGGTCTCTGCTCTTCTCCTGCATCCAAAATGCTTTTTTATTCCCCGGCATCTGTACGGTACCGCCTCTCAGTATCCCGTTTGCGAACTGATTTTGCAGCAGCTCCTGCATGGTCTTCTCATTGAGTGGATTGGTGAAATAACCGGTACTGACGATATAGTGGCTTTCCCCCTCATCAAAGGTAAGGAGTGCGGTATGTGTGACCAGTACGCCCATAGCAGCATTTTTGCCACCTGTCCGGAGCTGGCGTGTGGTTTGAAATTTGCCGATGGGTTTATCGGGAGTGACTTTCTGTTTCGTTTCGATGTCCAGGTGCATCACCGGCATTTTGATCTCTTTGCCTTCCCGGATTGCAATATGGCTGACTGGAAGATCTAGGGGTATATTATTGAGAAAGCGGGAGAGGTCGTAGATGTTGGCGAGTGAGGTATTGCTGTAGAGATTTTTGGGTGCGTTAAACTCGATGAAGGGGTGGTCGTCACTGTTGATCCGTGCATGTTTCGTATATGCTTTTAGTGCTGCGCCGCCTATCAAATAGGTCCGAAGAAGATCGGAAACCTCATAGAAGCCAACACGTTCAAGATCACGTTTCACCTGCTTTTCGGCCATCACCTTGCGGAGTCTTTCGAGATCCAGTGTATGAGGCTTGTGAGACCCTATCATCACCATATCGCCTGCCATTGGCATCCAGACACTCACATAAGGATAGACACTGTTGAAGGTATGGAGGATACTTTTGACATCTTCTCTTTGCATTTTGTATGTTTGAAACCACTGCATCATGATGCCGTCTCTGGCCAGTTTTTTGTCGGCCGATACAAAGTACTCACGCGTGAACAGATTGGAGATACCGCTGATCCAGGGGTTGGAGGGTTCCGAAACGATGACGTCGTATTTTTTCGTGGTCGCTGCGATATAGTTGCGGCCATCGGCGACGATCAGGTCTACCCTCGGATCGTTCAGGATATCGTAGTTCTGCTTTTTGAAATATTCGGAAGCCTCCACGACCCCTTTGGATATCTCCAAAATCTCGATCGATTCGACACTCTTGTGTGTCGCGATGGAGCCAGCCATGATGCCGCTCCCCAGCCCCACTACCAGCACACGCTTTGGATTGGGATGTATCAGCGCCGGGATCTCTCCAGCCATAACCTGCGTGGGCAGATCCTGTCGGCTGCTGGCATCGATCTTGCCATTGATCACCAGCATCCGGTTTCCGCTCTTCGCTTCCGTGACAGCGACGACACCGTCGATCCCCTCTTTGTAGTAGAGGATCTTGCGCGAATCGATGCTTTTCTTCAGTACGTTTTTATCTTTGGCGGCAGCCAGTCGCTGTCCGTATACGAATATACCGCTCGTCATCAACGCTCTGTTCCATGGCGGCACTGCCAAAACCAGCAAAACGAACAGTACGATAGAGGAGAGAGAAACGACGAGGCTTTTTTGCCGTCCGCTGCTTCCGAGAGACCAGAAGAGCCCTGCGACGATCATATGGACAGCGGCACCCAGTATGATCGTATACTCCACTCCGATGAGGCGCATCAGCAGCAGTCCCCCTGCGATCGTACCCGCGATCGTACCGAAGGTATTGAAGGCATAGGCGCTGCCGACATTTCTGCCGATCTCTTTCGACTGTGCCGCCCAGACAGTAGTAACCAGCGGGAAGAGTACCCCCAGCAGCAGTGTCGGAATGATCATCAGCAGAAAACTGAGAAAGAAGATATAGAGCTGAAAGAGTGCGAAATTCTTCTGCAGTCCGGCACGAAACGCTTCCAGGAAAAGTTCGGGAAGCATCGGTATCACAAACAATCCCCCCAGAGCACTCAAAGCGATACCGACCTCCAGGTAGGAGGCAGTCATGAACGGATCACTGTGCCGGTGGCCTCTGCTCCATCGCCCATAGAGAAGGCTGCCGAATGCCAGGCCGAAAAGATAGGTGGAGAGTACTGTACTGAAGGCATAGACACTCGAACCTATCACCAGTGTCAGCGAACGGATCCAGGCCAGTTCATAGACCAGCGCGGCAAACCCGGAAAGCACAAAACCCGCAGCCAGCACTATCATGCCTCTGCGGCTCAACCGGGGCACTTCTATCTGTACGGTCTCCTCTGTCTGTTTTTTCTTTTTGGCTTTTTTCGTAGGCTGCAGGCTCTTGCTCAGACGGTTTGCCAATAGCCAGACTGTCAAAGCGACACCGAAATTGATCACAACGGTCAGATAGATTGTCCCGCTGATCCCCAGACTCGGCAACAGAAGGTACCCGGCAGCGAAGGTGCCCATTGCTGCACCCAGTGTATTAATGCCGTAGAGCTTCCCTGTCGCTTCGGCAAGATTGGGCAGATACTCTCTCAGGGCCCGGACCAGTACAGGGAGCGTTCCTCCCATCAGGATCGTAGGGATCAGCAGCAGGAGCAGTGCCAGAGAAAAACGCAGGATATGCGAACCGGTCCCCGTCACCCCATAGAGCCCACCCAGCTGGGCATAGGTATCCTGCAGCCAGACCATCAGCTGTGGTGTCAATGCAGCATAGAGACCGATTCCTGCCTCCAGTACGATATAGAGCCACAGCGGATTGGCAAAACGGTCACTCAGGCGACCAATAAAGATACTTCCTATGGAGAGACCGATCATAAAGGCGGTGATGATCGCCGTATTGGCATACGTCGTGATCCCCAAAAAAAGCGCCATCTGACGGGCCCAGACCACTTCATAGATCAAACCGGCAGCACCGGAGAGCAAAAAACAGAGAAACAGCAGACGCACCGCATTTTTTTGATTCAAAACAGTTTCCAATTCGCAATAAATTGGGAATATTATAACAAAAATTGCAAAATATGCAGCCCTTTATAAAATGGTGGGCATAAATGCGCCACCCTACAGCAGTATTTCCAATTTGCCCGTAGGGTGGGCTTTCAAGCCCACCGAAAAGAAGATAACGGTACGCATTAAGATGGTGGGCATAAATGCGCCACCCTACAGCGGAATTCCCGCTACAATCCTGTATCAACTTTTTGTTATACTTTTGCTATGCCAAATTACCGAAGAATTTATGCTCAGGGGTACACTTTTTTTATTACTATCGTTACCCACAACAGACAAAACATATTGACGAAGCATATTGGACTGTTGCGCTATGTCTTTGCCGAGTCAAAAAAGCTCTACAACTATGACATTATCGCCATTGTTGTGCTGCCGGATCATCTCCATATGATGATAGAGCCGGAAAATGCCATAGAGTACCCCAAAATCATTTCATACATCAAACGAAAATTTACCTACCTTCTCAATAAAAACAGTGAATACACGAATGATACAAAGTTATCAAACAGCAAAATCAAAAAAAGAGAATCGAATATCTGGCAGCGTCGTTATTACGAGCATACTATTAGAGATGA
>JAOZOG010000217.1:0-2062 GCA_029933395.1 Sulfurovaceae bacterium
GCAGTAAACGCCGTCACCACTTCATCGGCCAAGCGAGAGATGCAGATTATTCGCGGTATAGCCGAAGAAGCCATTGTCCCAATGCTTCGCATATGGCACGCCTACAACCAGCTGTTCCTCGATGACGAATATGTCATGGCCATAACCGACGAAGAGTATGTCACGATAAGGAGAGACGACCTCCAGGGGAATATAGACATCAAAATGTCCATAGCCACACAGGAGAGCAAGGCGCTGAAGGCCGACAGGCTCGCCTTCCTGATGCAGACGATCGGGCCGAACATAGAGCCGGAGATGAGGAATCTCATCATGTCCAGGCTGGTGGAGATCAACGATATGCCGAAGCTCGCCAAAGACATCATGAACTTCAAACCGCAGGTCGATCCGATGGCACAAAAGCAGATGGAGCTTCAGATCGCGCTGCTGGAAGCGCAGGTGGAGAACGAGAGAGCGAAAGGTATCGAAAACCAGATGGATGTCAAGCTGAAGGGAGCCAAGGCTGCGAACGAGATCGCCAAGGCGAAGAAGACGTCTTCCGAGGCAGACATGAAAGACCTGGAATTTCTCATGGAGGACCAGGGTATATCCCACGAAAGAGATATGCGAAAAGAGGCTGTCAAACAGATTGGCAAGATGCAGAAGCCTGGAGTCAACCAGCCTGGCTCCGGCAATATGCAGCAGCCTGAATGACGCTTATGCTACAATTAAGCACAAAAACAGAAGGAGGAGTGCGGAATGGCGTGCAAAACAAGAAAAAATGGCGGAGGAAAAGATAAAAAATGATAGATATCAATATTTATCTGGATGAGGCAAAGAAGGCTGTCGCCATGCGCGATGCTCTTTTGAAGCTCAAAAAGAACCGTGAGTTCAAAAAGATATTCGAAGAAGGATACTTCAAGGATGAGGCGGCAAGGCTTGCCAAGGCGATTGCCAATTATGAGATGCAGGATGAAATCAACCAGAGGGCTCTGGACGAACAGTTCAGAGCCATCGGACACGTCCAGAACTATATGCTCACCATCATCCAGGCAGGCAACAATATGGAAGCATTGATAGAGGAGCATGAGGAACGTCTCAGGGAAGAGGCGAAAGAGACAGTGATCGATGACATCACTGGCGAAGAAATAATCCTGGAGGACTAATAGATGGCTGAAAATCTTGCAGGGATTTCTGACGAAGAGCTTGACGCCGTTCTGGATCAGGCATATCAGGATACCCCTGAAGAAGCACAGGGAGAAGACACCAACCTTGGCAGTCAGGAGGAACCCACTGGTTCCGAACCTGATGTAAGTCCAGTAGAGACGGATACGGACGAATCTGGCGAATCTAATCAGGACAATGGGGACGCCCAATCCGGAGAAGAGGAGCAAGAGGAAGACGAATCCGGCTCGACCGGGGAAGATACCCCAAGTAGTGACGAAGGTGAAGAGCCTGTCGAGGAAGACGTTTCCGAAGACGGTAACTCGGAGCCAGAGGGCGAAAAGGATTCTGAACCGGCTGAGAAGCTTCATCCTATCAAAGCCAACGGCAAAGAATATCCAATCGAAAGTATGGATGAGCTTTACAGACTCGCTTCTATGGGCATATCCGCTCATCAGAAGTGGGAAGCCGCTGCGGAGGGTCGGAAGTTGTCGAAGATGCTGAAGAGCAATGGCCTCAGCCTCGATGACGTAAACCTTCTTGTCGATATCAAAAAGGGAGACAAGGCCGCCATAGCCAATCTCCTCAAGGAAAGCGGCGTAGATCCTCTCGATCTTGATGTGGAAGCATCTACTGGCTATGCTCCGAAAGACTACTCTCCGTCGGATATAGAGCTTCGTGTCGAAGACGTTGTCGAACGTGTGAAAACGAAACCGAAGTTCGAAGAGACGGTCAACGTTATCATGGAGCAGTGGGACGAACGGAGCAAAGAAGCTTTCTTCGAGAAGCCCGAGATTCTTGAGCTGCTGAATGTAGACATGCAGCCTGATCCTGAGACTGGCGTGTCGATGTATGACCGGGTGGCTCCATTGGCTGAAAAGCTGAAGGCGCTCGACGGCGGTGTCAAAAGCGACATCGAATA
>JAOZOG010000217.1:2162-3800 GCA_029933395.1 Sulfurovaceae bacterium
CATTGGCTGAAAAGCTGAAGGCGCTCGACGGCGGTGTCAAAAGCGACATCGAATACTACATCGAAGCCGGGAGCCAGGTTGTCGACTCCATCAACAAAAGCAAGGAGTCGAAGACACAGGCGAAGCAGAAGGCTACGATCAAAAAGCAGGCCCAGAAGAAGAAAATCGAGCAGAAGAAGAAAGTTGCCGCTCCGTCGAAAAATGCTGGAACCAGTTCGGTACAACCGAAGGGGTTCTCTGAAATGACGGATGAGGAACTTGATAAGTGGCTCTCCGAGAACTTATAAGGAAATAACAAATGGGTATGCATTACGGTGACGGAACCAACTCAACGGGTGGCTCTAACGTACGTATAGACGCACTCCGTGAGAAGGCTATCCGTGCTGCTCGAAGAGACATTATCTTTGAACAGCTTTGTGATAAAGAAACTATGCCTCAACAAATAGGGGCCTGTAAGCAGTGATGTTTACAGCAAACCATGTGAATTCAGGGAACCTCCCATCGGGTAATGCCGGGGAAAATCCTGAGCGAAGCCGAGTTTGACTTGAAAGGGTACAACATGATATCATGCCTACACCAATATGGAAAAAAGGATGATTCATGCTTAAAGCCCTCAAATACAGAGATAAAATCAATGAATGGTTTTATCTTGATGACGACGACATTACCGTCAGGCGAAAAAAAGACGGATACCATGGTCGATACAAAAAAGACGATATCGTCAAATCATATATATGCGGAAGAGGAAATGGAGCAAAATACTTTGGCGTCCATATACCAGGCACCAGGGAAACGATACCGATGCATTGGCTCCTTACAGTCCTCAGAGGCATTGAATTCGAAGATGGATCTGTCATCGACCATGTCGACGGCAACCCAGAGAACAACGAAAGACACAATCTCAGGGTCACTAGCCAATCTGTTAATTGCAGGAATAGGAAAATTAGGTCTGATAATAAGACCGGTTATCCTGGTGTTCGCTATGACAACAAGTCACGCCTCTATATCGTCAGAAAACAAGTCAATGGTGAAAGAATGTACGCAAGCGCAAAGTCGATTGACGATGCGATATCAAAAGCTAAAGAGTTCGAGCGCCTCGCAGAACTCAATGGGAAAGGCTACATTCGCAGACTGTAACTCGGAACGTGCAACGACCATCCCGAAAGGGAGTACGCTGCAAGCTATTGGCAGCGGAAGCGCATGGCATCTCGATAGAGATGATGATATGGTCTGCTCTGCATGGAAACATGCAGCTGGGTATAATCCCGGGAGCCAGTGTAGCGCCTGGCTCCGAACATACAGGCTCAATTACGGCAAGACGCTGAAGGTCCACAAGACTCTCTATATCCTTGATGATCAGAACATCACCGATCAGGGTCTCGACCAGACTGGTGCAGGTCCAGGAAACCCTGCCAACCCGACAGGAACCGATGACGAAGGTAACCTGTATGGATCAAGCCGATCCGTATATGACGTTACAGATGGCCTGCCCATGCTTGGCGAGGGCGCAGGACGTGTCAACCGTGTCGGTATGACTCGCATCACACGTGAGGGAACGCTTGTCCGAATGGGTGCATTCCTCGAGTACACCGATGAAGTCGAACTGTTCTCTGACCAGAAGATGGAAGTCCAGTACTA
>JAOZOG010000218.1 GCA_029933395.1 Sulfurovaceae bacterium
TGGTTCGAGAATGCTTACTACACTTATCCAATCGCGGTTAAGGAAGACGGCACCGTTTTTCTCGCCGAACGTTCCTTCGTCGTCAAGATCGACAGAGATGGATCGACGACTCTTTATGCGGGCAGTAAAAATGGAGAGGAGTTCTATTCTATCCGTGATCTTGCCGTCTCTGCCGACGGAACGCTTTACGCCGATGACGGAGATGCTAGTTTGAAAAAAATAATGAGCGACGGATCGATCAAAACTCTGCTGGACGAGGTCCACTGGATCGACGACCTGGAGGTTGCGCAGAACGGAACGGTCTATGTGTCTGTCGATGTGGGCGACCAACCCTCGATCTGGAAAGTATTTCCGGATGGAACGACCGAGTCTGTCATGGATTTTCCCGAAGGGATGAGTTCGCAATTCACCGTGCTGGATGAAGGGGTGTTCGGAGTGACCTGGCCTGAAATAGGCGACGCGTATGCGCGTACCATATTTGCCATTGCCATTGCCGAAACATCGGACATACAGATCCTTCATGCGGGGGCAAAAGACGAAGACAACGATGATGATTGGGACTACGGCGGGGAGATTCTTCGTGCTTCGGATGGCTACTATCTGGTCGACAGGTTCCCTGGGACGATCTCTTTTTTGAGACAATTCCAAAGCAGCGAACGATTGGAAAGAAACGTCTTTTCGTCCGATGGGCGACGTATGTTCGTTTTCGACATGCTCACCGGCCGGCACTATGCCACGTACGATGCCCTGAAGGGAACGAAACTCACGTCGTTCGAATATGATGCGAAGGGTATGCTCGTTGGATACACAGACAGATACGGCAACCATGTCTCGATTGAGTATGGTTCCGATGGCATCGTACGAGCCATTCAGCTTCCTCATGGTCGTGTGGTGTTGGGTCATGAGGAGCGGGCCTTGACGACACTTTCGACGCCTGCGGGAAAGATTTGGCGGTTCGAGTATGAAAGTGGCGGGCTGCTGAGCGGTATCGTCAAACCCAACGGGCATACATCCTCCTACCAATACGATGAAGAAGGGGCGTTGGAGCGAGTAACGAATCCCGGGGGTGCTGTAACGACCCTGACACCTGGCAAATCAGGTAACGGTCACTACGTTATTGCGGAAAAAACGGGGTGCGGGGCCATGGTCTTCAGTGTCGACCGCTTTTCGGAGATGGTCGATGACGGCAACGGCGGCAAACGAAAAATGGGATATGTCACCCGAAGAATGGTTCGTCTCAATAACGTGGGTACACTGGCCGACATCAACAGTACCGTCAATCTTGATGGCACCATCGTAACCGATAGTGTCTCTCTATTCGATGGAACGGCGATGTATCGGACTTCCAAAAAAGAGTACCGTGGCGACAGTGTAGTGTCTTACACGCCCTATCTTTCCCAGGTTACAACGCCTTCGGGCCTTAAACGCACCATTGTGACGACCAAGAGCTTCGACATGCAAAACACTTTGTACCCCATGAGCCTGAACGGTTATACCCGTACCGACGCTCTCAACGGCAAGGAGTACCGCACCGTGTTGGACAAAGCGAGCTCGACAAAAAGCCTGACGACACCTGAAGGACGGATTGTGACAAAGCATTACAATGATAAAGGGGCGCTGATGTCGGTGCAGTATGGCGAGAATATACCTTTTGCCTTTTCCTACGACACCGAGGGCAGGTTGACGCAGATGGTGAGTGGTGAAGACCGTTATACGGTCGATTACCGGGATGACGGCAATGGCTTTGTTCTGACCGATCCGCTTGGCCACCGAACGACGGCGGTACTGGAAGATGGGCGGGTCGTCGAAAAAAGGTTCGCGGATGGCCGTATGGTGCGGTACGGATATGACGGCTATGGTTCACTTACTTCCGTCACGGTGCCAGGCGACGCGACATACGTGCTTGCCTACGACGAAAACGATAAGCTGAAACGCTTTGTGCCTCCGACCGATGAGAGTGATACGGAAGAGGTGCTCTATGACTATCGGCCAGACAAGAAGCTTACGAGCATCACCTACAAAGATGGCACCAAAATGGAGATCGTTTACGACGATAGCGGCAGGTCAATACGCATCGCCGATGTTGCTTACTCGTACGACCCTTACGGCAAGGTGACGAAACTGGTGACGGACGGTGGTGTGACGCTGGATCTGGAATACGATGGTTTCCTGCCCACAGGACAAGTGTGGAGCGGGGCAATCTCGGGCCGGGTCGAAGTGGGTTACGATAACAACTTCTGGCCCGTCTCTCTGGCTGTCAACGGCGATGCCGTCGCTAAAGCGTACGATGACGATGGCTTTTTGATCCAAAGCGGCGATATGCAGCTGGTACGTCGTGGCCACGATGGGCGCGTGACCGGTACAACGCTGGAAAGCCTGACGACACAGTCAAGTTATAACGAGAAGGGTGATGTAAGCGCGTACGAGGTGAATGGCTTTGCACGCTTCGTATATGCCAGAGACGCTATGGGACGTATCGTGGAGATCAACGAAACCGTCGATGGCGCGTCGTTACGGTGGCAATACGAATACGACGCCGCAGGCCGCCTCTCCAAAGTCTGGCGTGGGAATGGGAACAGTATTTCCTACGAATACGACGCCGCAGGCCATCGTACCGACGCAACCTACGACATGCAGGGAAGGGTCATCGCCAAAAATGGTGCAATTTACGGATACGATGCGGCCGGCCGACGCAATACGAGGCAGGTCGAAGGCAGGACGACAACCTACCGTTACAACGATACGGGCGACCTGATTGGTGTTTCTCTTCCGGACGGCACCGAGATCGCCTATATTCTAGACGGGTACCACCGCCGCATCGCCAAGGAGGTCAACGGCACGAGAGTGTGGGGGCTGCTCTACAAGGATGCCCTGCATCCGGTGGCACAGCTTGATGCGGATGGTCAGGTCGTGGCACGGTTTGTTTATGCCGATAAACGGCATGTGCCCTCTTACATGGTCAAAGGAGGTGCGAAGTACCGTATCGTGAGCGATCACCTGGGAAGTGTGCGGCTGGTGGTTAACGTCTCGACCAACGAGGTAATCCAGCGGATCGATTATAACGCTTGGGGAGGTACCACGAACGACACCAATCCGGGATTCCAGCCCTTCGGGTTTGCAGGTGGCCTATACGATTCCGATACCGAACTGGTTCATTTCGGGGCACGGGAATACGACCCCTATACCGGAAGCTGGTTGAGCAGAGATCCGATGCTATTCAAAAAAGGCACTCTTTACCTTTATGAATATGCGGGAAACGATCCGATCAATCGACGTGATCTCAACGGGATGTTTTGGCAGGAGATCGGCTCGACCATCGGCAATTCGCTCGGTGTGTTGGGCCGAGCTGTTGACACCGTGGAAGGCATCCTGGGTAGAATCAATGATGCGCTGGGAATCGCGGAAGACGTGGACAATGCCATCGCAGCCGCCGAAGAGGCTGAAAATGCGGAGAACGTTTTCGAGGACCATTTGATGACCGCAGATGACGAGGTGAACGAACAGGCGTACGAACTCTACAACGAGCGGCGGAACGGCCTGAACAATTTTGCCAGAGCCTGTGCTGCATTGGCCAACGATCTGAACAACTTTTTTGGAGGATGGTTTTAAGGGTAGATCACTTCGATTCCCTCCAGCCCGCCCATCGGCAGGCTCCAGCCGAGCCTTGGGTCGATTTCTGGTTCGCGGGGGTTGATGCGGACGAGTTTGGCGTCCAGCTCTCTGGCGAGGCGTTCGCCGGTAAGGCGTACCGTCGGGACGGCGGTGCCGGCGCCGATCTCGACGATAACGA
>JAOZOG010000219.1 GCA_029933395.1 Sulfurovaceae bacterium
AAGACTTAATTAATCTTATTGAAGCAAAATGGGATCAACTACTAATTTCATAAGAATGATGCAAATTAATACTTCAAATGGTATATTAATTTGCATGAAAGAGAGGTGGTGTGTTGGGGTAAGGGGAGAGACGCAGTCCCAAAAACGCAGTCTCCTCCCCGCACCCCAACACACGTCCCCCGGAGGGTCCCGTAATGGGAGGAACACCAATAGAAAACACTTCATAGGGGGGTATGGGTCTGCAAAACCATTTTGGGACGGGAATACACACCCTGATTTTAATACATAGACCGCAAAGAGATATACACTATGCCTGAAATAAATGAAATACCACTTGATGAGATTGTCCGGGACGGGAGGGTGCAGGAGTATGTCAAGAAGAAGGCGAGGGAGATGGCAAAGAAGCATATCAGTCGTTATGACAACCACCGTAGTCAGATCTTCTACTGCCACGCCTGGCTCCTCACCCTGCATTACGGAGCTATCCACCGGCTGCAAGAAAAATATAACATTTCCCGTCCTGAATTTATTGTGTTGCTAAGTGTTCACTTGCTCCAGAGGTTAGAAAGAAGCTCTGTCTATGCAAAAGCAATTAAAGAACTTCTTTCCTGGATGCACAACCGTATTTATCGCCACCTGAAAAAACTTTCGAAAAAAGGTTTTATACGGATTGAAAAGAATATCTACAATCGAAAACAGAGATATTTTGTTTCTTTAGAGGGAAGGCAGGTAATAAGAGCATTTAGTCAGTATTATTGGCAGGTGTTCCACGGTGTGGTGGACCGGTGGAGGGAGTTGCCTGATTCATTTATCGACGATTATTTCTAATTCATACCTTTACCAGAATTTTGCCATATTTCAGTAACTATTTTTACAGGATATAAGTACAATATGCTCCTGACCAAAATCCTTAAAACACTCATTGCAGTCAAAAACAGACACACGTCCACCTTCTAAAAAACATATTTTTCTGATTAGGTTTCTTCCGGCCGATTGACTAATTTTAGTCTCTCAAACCCACAACACCCTATGCCTCCCAAAGAAGCCAAAGCACGTATCCGGATCAACCAGTTGCTGGAAGAGGCCGGCTGGCGGCTCACGGACGGGAAAGGGGGTCCGGTCAACGTCCTGCTGGAGAGCCATGTGAAGATAACCGAGACGCTGCAGAATGACTGGGGCGAAGACTATGAACATATCAAAGACGGATATGTCGATTACCTCCTGCTCGACGAGAAAAGTTATCCGCTGATTGTCCTGGAAGCCAAATCGGAGAGTAAAAACCCCCTTGTCGGCAAGGAGCAGGCCCGTAAATATGCACGGTCCCTCGGCTGCCGCTTTGTCATCCTTTCCAACGGCAACATCCATTATTTCTGGGACCTGGAGAGCGGTAATCCTTATATCATCACCAGATTTCCCGAACCTTCCTCTGTAAAGGGCTACCTCTCTTACAAACCCAGCCCGGAAGCTTTGGTCAACGAAGCGGTGAACGACGACTACATCGCCCGCACACAGATGCCCGGTTATGCCGAGCATCCCGACTGGCGGGATGAGAGTGCCCGCAGCGAGTTCATGCGCCGCAACCGGCTACGCTTCCTGCGGCCCTACCAGCTGAAAGCGGTCCGCAGCATACAGGAGGCGGTGAAAGAAGGAAAAACACGGTTTCTCTTTGAGATGGCTACCGGCACCGGCAAGACCCTCACTTCAGCTGCGATCATCAAGCTTTTCCTGCGCACCGGTAATGCCCGGCGGGTCCTCTTCCTGGTGGACCGCCTCGAACTGGAAGACCAAGCGAAGAAAGCTTTCAACGAATACCTGCGCAACGACTATCAGACGGTCGTTTACAAAGAACGACGGGACGAATGGCGCAGGGCGGAGATCGTTGTCACCACCGTACAGTCGCTTCTTTACAATGATAAATACAGGCAGCTCTTCTCTCCCACCGATTTCGACCTGGTGATCTCCGACGAAGCCCACCGCTCCATCGGGGGCAATGCACGTGCAGTCTTTGAATATTTCATCGGCTACAAGCTGGGACTCACTGCTACACCAAAAGATTATCTGAAAAAACTGGATCCAGACAGGATCAATCCCAATGACCAGCGGGAATATGAACGCCGGATCCTGCTCGACACCTACCGCACCTTCGGCTGTGAGAGCGGACATCCTACTTTCCGTTATTCTCTGATCGATGGGGTGCGGGACGGCTACCTTATCAACCCGGTAGTGGTGGATGCCCGCACCGACATCACCACACAGCTCCTCTCGGATAAGGGCTATGCCGTGGTATTGAAGGACGAAAAGGGAAAAGAGGAAGAAGAGTCCTTTTTCCACCGGGATTTTGAAAAGAAATTCTTCTCCGAAGATACCAACCGCCTTTTCTGTGAGACTTTTCTGAAAAATGCTTTGAGGGATCCTGTCAGCGGAGAGATAGGCAAGACCATCGTCTTTGCCGTGTCACAGCATCACGCTGCCAAACTGACACAGGTATTCAACCGTATGGCGGACAGAATGTTTCCGGGAAAATACAACTCCGACTTTGCCGTTCAGGTCACCTCGGTGATCCCGGATGCCCAGCAATTTACGGTCAACTTCACTGACCGCAACAACAATCTGATGGGGACGGGTAACTTTTTACCCTGGTATCGCACCAGCAAAGCCAGGGTATGCGTCACCGTAGGTATGATGACCACAGGTTACGACTGCACCGACATCCTCAATATCTGTCTGATGCGCCCCATCTTTTCGCCTACCGACTTTGTGCAGATCAAGGGCAGAGGGACCCGTAAACACCGTTTTGACGAACAGATCACCGACGCTGAAAAGAAAAAAGAGATAGGGCCGGTAGAAAAAGAGAAATTCAAACTGTTTGACTTTTTCGGTAATTGTGAATACTTCGAGGAGAAATTCAATTACGACGAGATCCTCAAGCTGCCACAGCGGAGAAAAAAGAAAAGAGACGGAACCGACACGGGAGATACTGTAACACTTTCGGAATATGAATATACCGATGAAGACATTCTGAAGATCATGGAAGAACAGGAAGTTGGTCCGTTGGGAATGAAGGTGGACCGTATGTTCTTTGAAAAATTTGAAGATACGGTCAAAGACAACGAATTCATCCGCAAAAATGTGGAAGAACACCGTTGGGATATCGTACTTGATTACGTGCGGCAGAACATTATGAACAAGCCGGAAGAGTATTACACCCCCGACAAATTACGCAAAGCCCTGAAACTCGACCGCAAGGTAACCCTGCAGGAGATCCTGGAGTATATCTTCGGACTTATCCCCCGTATCAAATCGAAAGAGGAATTGCTGGAAGATGAGTTTTATAAGTTCATCACCGATTACAAGCCCGACGATACCGATGACATTCGGGCCCTGAAATACTTTTTCAGGACCTATATTCTGGACGAGAATGTCCGCAAGATCATCAACGAGAAACGGTTTGCCGAGCTGGCCGTCAATCCGGTGCTGCCGCTGGAGACCTACCGCTCCATCCCGGAGCGCTGGCGACGGATCATCCCCGAATATGTTCAGGACTACGTACCCTTACACCGATTTGCATCATAGACTATGCTGGACACCACCACCAAGAAACGTATCGACGACGCCAGGGACATCCTTGTAGGCAAGGTCCCCGACCCAAAGTCGCAGGTCGAACAGATCACCATAGCGCTGATCTATAAGTTCATGGACGACATGGACCTGGAGGCGCAGGAACTGGGAGGTGAACGCTCCTTCTTCCA